>NZ_PQVI01000159.1 GCF_002921145.1 Avibacterium endocarditidis | reverse complement strand
GAATGTGAATTTCGGTTTAACTTTGGGCCACCAAAAGAGCAGTTAAAAATATTGCGAAAATGGTGTGAAATTTAGGGCTAATCTACTACAGCCCCTAAAAGTAAGAAACGCGAATTGATTAGAAAAATACTGAAAGTTGTTTATTTAATCAGTTAAAGCGAAATCACAATGAAAGATTTGCAATTCCCTGGGGCTTGGGGCATAATGCGGGCGTTCTGTTGCTAGATTTGGTGGCAGATGTTATGGAAACCTTCTCGGTTCCTCGCAACGAGGTCTGGTTTACTCGGTCAGGTTCGGAAGAAAGCAGCCAAAGTCAGATTTTTCGTGTGCCGAGATCAAGCTGGGAAGGTTTCCGCCCAGCTTTTCTTTTTCTTCTCTTAAATCAATCTTTCACTTTTTCAACTCAACTAAATTCTTTCCACTAATTGTTTGAAAAAGCCGTTTTCTTTTGCCATTAAGGTTTGATAATTGCCTTGTTCGATTAATTTGCCATCATCAATAATGCAAAGGTTATCAAATTGTTCAATCGCGGTAAGGCGGTGCGTTACCATAATTAAGGTTTTGTTTTGGCAATGGGCGAGAATTAAACGCAGAATCTGGCGTTCTGTTTCGCGATCTAAACCTTCGGTAGGTTCATCAAGCAGTAAAATAGGTGCTTGATTGAGTAATACGCGCGCTAAACCTAAACGGCGCTGTTCACCGCCTGAAAGCGGGCGGCCGCCATCGCCAAGCCATTGATCTAAGCCCTGTTCTTGGTCTAGCAATTTGCCTAAACCCACTTGGTTTAGCACGTCAATCATTGCCTCATCAGAAATAGGTTGCTGATTTGCCAGCTGTAAATTATTACGCAAGGTATCGCTAAAAATATGCACGCGCTGGGTTAAAAAGCACATTTGGTTACGTAAACTTTTTTTCGCTGTAGCTTTCAATTAGTTGATTGGCAAGGAAAATTTTCCCTTGTGCGGGATTATAGTTGCGTACTAAAAGCTGTAACAGGGTGGATTTGCCACTGCCAGTTTTGCCTAGAATGGCAACTTTTTGCCCTTGCGGAATTTCAAGGTTGATGTTCTGTAGTGCAACATCTTGACGTTCAGGATAAGTGAAACTCACTTGCTGAATGGAAAGATCAAGTGCGGTGTTTTTTATAGTTTTTTGTCCGTTAAATTGCACGAGTGGCGTTTGTTCGGTGATTTCGGTAACCCGCTCGGCAGAAGCAATCACTTGCCCAATATGCAAAAATGCCGAACCCAAAGGCATTAAAATCTCAAAGGCTGCCAGTGCAGCAAGGGCAAATAGGGCGATAATCGCAGGGCTGTATCGATCACTGCCAAAATCAGCATTGGCGGCAAACCATAAGGTGAGCGCAAGCAAAATGCCATTGGCAAAAAGCACAAGTGCGGTGGAAAATCCGCTTAAATTGGCTTCTTTTTGTTGAAAGTGTTGCCATTGTTGTTCTGTTTCGTCCAGTTTTTGTTTGAGCGGTTTTTCAGCATTAAACAGCAATAATTCTGCTTGAGATTGGATATATTCTACAAATCTCGTGCGGTAAGCCGCGCGCGCTTGGGTGAGTTTATGCCCGAACTTTTGCCCTAAATGATAAAAAATTGTTGGCACAATCAAGACAAGTGCGGTCAACATTGCACCAAAAAAGAGTGCGAGCGGAAGGTTAAAAAAGCTCAAGCCTAGGGTGAGAAAACCAATCACTAGCAAAGCGGTGATAAAGGGCGCGAGCAGGCGAAGATAAAGGCTATCGAGCGTATCCACATCTGCCACTAAGCGGTTTAATAAATCACTGTTACGATAGCGATTTAGCACGGCTGGGCTTAGGGGAATGATCTTTTGGAACACTTGCACACGCAATTTGGCAAGGATTCTAAAGGTGGCATCGTGAGTAACGATTTTTTCAAAATAACGGGCTACGGGTGCGTCCAATCGCCAATCCGCGCACGGTGGCTGAGGGATAGAAAAAATTGAATAACGTGCCAATGCCCGCCAAGGCGGTGGCAGCCAAGAACCAGCCTGATACCGTTAATAAACCAATACTGGCGGCAAGCCCTGTGATCATCAGGATTAAGCCTAAAAATAACACGAATTTGGCGTGCTTAAATAAACGTAAAAATGGTAAAAGTGTACGCATTAATTAATATCCTGTTTACGTTGTGCAAGAAGTTCTGCGAAAAATCCGTTATTTTGTAATTCGGCAAAATTGCCTTGTTGAACGATTTGTCCTTGTTGCATCACAAAAATGCAATCGCATTGTTTCAGATCTTCAATGCGGTGCGTAATCATCAAGGTGGTTTGTTCACGGCTAATTTTTTGCAAGGCGGAAAGTACCAGATTTTCTGATTGTGCATCAAGGCTGGCGGTAGGTTCATCAAGGAGCAATAAATGACGATGACGCAATAAGGCGCGGGCAATGGCTAAACGCTGTGCTTGCCCCACGGAAAGTCCAATGCCCCCTTCTTTAATTTCGGCATCTAGCCCTAATTTATCGGTAAATACGGTAGCCTGTGCTTGTACCAAAGCGTGTTGAATTTGTTCATCGCTAGCTTGGATTCCGCCTAAGAGTAGGTTTTCGCGAATCGTGCCTTGTAATAGCAAGGGATTTTGCCCCACCCACGCAATCGCACTGCGCCATTGGGTTTTATTAATTTGATTGAGTTCAATGCCATTAATTTTCAGGCTGCCTTGATAATCTAAAAAGCCAAGTAGGGTATTGATTAATGAGGTTTTCCCTGCGCCACTTTGCCCGACTAACGCGGTATGACTTTTAGCCGGCAGATGAAAATTAAGAGCTTGGGTGAGCGGTTTGCCTTGTGGCGAGAGCACCACCAGATCTTGCGCGTGGATTTCAACCGTTTCATTTAACGTGAAATCTTGGCTTGCTTTCGCTTCATTCAAAATAGGCTGTTCTAAAAATTCAACAATAGCATCAGCCGCACCAATGGCCGCCGCGCGGTCGTGATAATAAGTGCCAAGATCACGCAAAGGCTGATAAAACTCTGGGGCTAGAATTAAGCAGAAAAAGCCGATAAATAAGGTGATTGGCGTGCCATAAGTGCCGAAATCAAGCTCGCCCAAATAACTAAAACCAAAATAGACGGCCATTAGCGCAATGGAAATCGAGGTAAAAAACTCCAACACAGCAGAAGACAAAAACGCCATTTTCAGCACGTCCATTGTGGTTTCGCGGAAATCTTCCGTGGCTTGTTCAATATGCGCGGTTTGTTCTTCCGTTTTATTGAATAAGCGTAAGGTTTCCAGTCCGCGTAGGCGATCTAAAAATTGACCACTTAATTTTGCTAAGGTTTGCATATTTTTCTGACTGCTGTCTGCGGCGGCGATCCCAACTAAGATCATAAAAATTGGCACAAGGGGAGCGGTAACGAGCAAAATGAGCCCCGCCGCCCAATTTAGCGGAAAGACGGCAATTAAAATAATAAACGGAACGATCACCGAAAGGGCTTGTTGAGGTAAATAGCGTGCGTAGAAATTATGTAGATTTTCCACTTGTTCTAACATTATGCTTGCCCAACTGCCAGCGGGTTTTTGGTTAATCATTGCTGGGCCAACTTGATGTAATTTGGTGAAAATTTGTTGGCGAATAAAATGTCGTAATTTTTGACCGCACTTGAAACCAAGGCGTTCGCGCCAATACAAAATGATCGCACGCAAGCCAAAGCCGATTACTAAGGCGATAAAATAACCGATTAAATTTTCCCTTGCGGTTTGCACCATAATGAGCTGATGTAATAGGGTGGCGAGCAAGTAGGTTTGTGCAACTAAGATCAGAGATGAAAGGCTAGCCAATAAAATATTAAGGCTAAGTAACTTTTTATGGGTTTTTTGTTGGGCGCGTAGCCATTTTTGTAAGTGTCGTTGGCGAGCTTTATCCATAATTCTGCGTAAAAGGGTTAAGTTAGATAATAAGGAAAAAAAGAAAAGCGGTGCATTACGGCAATAATGCACCGCTTAGGCTTATTCTTGGCTATCTAAGAAGCGTTCTGCATCTAAGGCTGCCATACAACCTGTGCCAGCAGAGGTAATGGCTTGGCGGTAATTGTGATCCATTACGTCACCTGCGGCAAAGACGCCCTCTACTGATGTGGCGGTGGCGTTGCCCTCTAAACCTGATTTCACCACGATGTAGCCATTATTGAGTTCAAGCTGATCGGCGAAAATCTCTGTATTTGGCGCGTGGCCAATTGCCACGAACATTCCGTCTAATTTGAGTTCTTCCGTTTCGCCTGTTTGGGTATCTTTTAAACGAATTCCGGTTACGCCCATATTGTCGCCTAGCACTTCATCTAAAGTACGGTGGGTATGTAGGATAATTTTTCCTTCTTCCACTTTTTTGTATAGGCGATCCACTAAGATTTTTTCTGCGCGGAAGCTATCACGGCGATGCACTAAATGCACTTCAGAAGCAATATTGGCTAAATAAAGAGCTTCTTCCACCGCGGTGTTTCCACCGCCAATCACCGCAACAGGTTTATTGCGATAGAAAAAACCATCACAAGTAGCGCAAGCAGAAACGCCACGGCCTTTGAAAGCTTCTTCAGACGGCAAGCCGATGTAGCGTGCAGAGGCCCCTGTGGCAATAATTAATGCATCACAGCTAAAACTTTGAACATCGCCATAAAGTTTGAATGGACGAGAAGAAAGATCCACGCGATTAATGTGATCGAAAATAATCTCTGTATCGAATTTCTCCGCGTGTTGCAACATTCTTTGCATTAACTCAGGGCCGGTGGTATCACCAAAATCCCCCGGCCAGTTTTCGATTTCTGTGGTGGTAGTGAGCTGTCCGCCTTGTTGTAAACCTGTAACTAATACTGGGCTTAAATTAGCACGCGCCGCATAAATAGCCGCGGTGTAGCCCGCAGGGCCTGAACCTAAAATTAACAGTTTGCAATGTTTCATTTCTGACATAAAAATTCCTAGTTTATAAATCGTAAAAAATCTTCGCTATTATAGAGGCTTACGCCGTTAAATTCATTAATAGAGTAGTGAATAGAGCAATCGGCGGTATTTATTGGTAACCGGATCGTTATTGCCAATAGCAGCCAGAATAGATAAAAACTCTTGTTTCACTTCACCATTCAGCACGCCTAAATCTTGTTTTAATAAGCTGAATAATAATTCCAAGGCATCTTCATTGCGGTGTGCTTGGTGTAACTGTAATGCCAGTTTTAAGGCCACTTCAGGGCTTGGATTATTGGTGTATTCGGCTTGTAATTGCTGAATTTCTGGCGTGTCTGCCGCTTTAATTAATAATTCGATTTGCGCTTGCAATCCTTGCCAACGGCTATCGCGATCTTGCAATGGAATGCGGTTTAAAATTTCCTGCGCTGGTTCAACGCGTTTCATTGCAATATAGGTTTCTGCATAAAGCAGGGCAATATCGCTGTTTTTGTGATCGGAAAGCTCCCACGCGTCTTTTAGCAGTGGCAAGGCTTGCTCATAGTTTTCATTCGCTAGAAAATCTAATGCTTGGGTAAATTTAATCTCTTCTTCTTTTGGCAAGATCAGGCTTAAATGTTGTTCAAGGGTGGCGTCATCTAATGCCCCTTGGAATGCATCAAGGGCTTGCCCATCTTTAAATAAATAGGTGGTTGGCAAGGCTTGAATACGAAACTGCGCCGCGACCATTTGTTCGGCTTCACAGTTAATTTTGCCTAATAAAAATTGCCCTTGGTATTTTTCTGCATAGCGTTCTAGCACGCTTACAAACGTATTAGATTCCTCGTGGCTTGGCGCATAAAACACTAAAGCAACAGGTTTTTGTTGGGTTTGTTGTAAGATCTCGGTGAGATTTTGTTCGGTAACATCAATAATATAAGCTGACATTTTCACTCCACGTTTCACGCTAATTTGAGTTACAAAAATTGCCATCGATTGTAACAAAAGTGCGGTGGTTTTTGGAAAAAAACTTCCCAAAAAACCACCGCACTTAATGATTTAATAAAAATCTTGCTTAGAACAAAATACTTCCCACTAAGGCAAAAGCAAATCCGGTAAAGCCGATGAGGGTTTCTAGCACTGTCCAAGTTTTTAATGTGGTTTTGGTGTCCATTTCTAGGAAACGGCTGACTAACCAGAAACCGCTGTCATTAACGTGAGAGAATACCGTTGCACCTGAGGCGATAGCGATCACGATAAAGCAAAGATCGAATTGGCTTAATCCAACCGTTGCCGCCACCGTTGGCGCAATTAAGGCTGATGTGGTGGTGAGTGCCACGGTGGCAGAACCTTGTGCTACACGCAATGCCATTGAAATAATGAAGGCGGCCACAATCACAGGCATTCCTGTATCAGCAAACATTGCGGAGAGTTCGTTGCCAATGCCACTTGCGCGCAATACGCCACCGAACATACCACCAGCTCCCGTTACTAGAACGATAGAACAGATTGGACCGAGTGCGTTATCACAGATTTTTTCGATTTGTTCATTACTGCGCTGATCTTTTAGCAATAAAATGGTTACGATTAAGGTAATCAATAATGCCACAGGGGTTTTGCCGAGTAAGCGTAAGCCTTGCACCCAAGCCTGTGAGCCATCAACCACGCCTGCGACAGAAAGGGTATTCAAGCCGGTATCACATAAAATCAGCACTAATGGTAATAATAGAATGGTTAACACTTTACCAAAACTTGGTGGATTTAGCACCGCAGTTTCATTGATGGCGTTTACGTTTAAGAACGCTTTTGGTAAATCTACCATCACTTTTTTACCTAAGTATTGGCTAAATAAGTAGCTTGCGATGTACCAAGTTGGAATACCGCAGACTAAACCAACGATGACTAATAAGCCAATGTTTGCTCCTAATAAATCGCCTGAAGCAACAGGGCCAGGGTGCGGAGGCACAAAGGCGTGCATTACAGCAAATGCTCCTGCTGCTGGGAAGGCATAGCGCAATACTGAACCGCCAAAGCGTTTTGCGACACTAAAGATAATTGGCAGCATCACGACTAATCCTGCATCAAAGAAAATTGGGAAGCCGAACAATAAAGAGGCGACCCCTAAAGCGAAAGGTGCTTTTTTTTCACCAAATTTATTGATGAGTGTATCAGCAAGCACTTTTGCGCCGCTAGTGATTTCAAGCAAGCGACCGATCATCGCGCCCAAACCAACTAATAACGCCACAGACGCTAATGTGCCGCCGAAGCCTTTAGTTAAAGTTGGCAGAATTTCATTGAATGGCACGCCGGTGGCTAGTGCCGTGAGCAAGCTCACGATAATTAATGCGACAAAGGCGTGAACTCTGAATTTCATAATTAATAAAAGCAACATCAAGACTGAAGCTATCAAAGTGAAAATCAACATATAAGATCCTTAGTATTTGATGATTAATTTTTTAGCCAACGACCAAGAACGGATTGCTAATTTACCCGTAACATTAAAATTAACTAGCAAGGTAAAATAGATAGGCATATTATTAGGGAAATTCTAACCAAAGTTCAAATGATTAGGACGAAAATGGCGATTTTTGTTAAAAATTTGTGAGAATGATCACAAAATGAAATGTTACCAGTAACTAAAATCAGCAATTTTT
>NZ_PQVI01000158.1 GCF_002921145.1 Avibacterium endocarditidis | reverse complement strand
CTAGTGATATTAATGCCTAGCCAATTTTTTTGTTTTGTTATAATTCCGAGATTTCCCCAATGCTGACTTTAGAATTTTGTGAAGGAGAATATTGATGGCATTGCGATTTGCCTGTTTCATCTGTTTCACAAAGATCAATCAATGGCTCTTCTTTTATTGTTATATCCTCTTCAAATTCCGTAGGAAGATTATAATGAACACTTTGGGCGGAATCTATTTGTGCGCCTAATTGAGTGATAGGATTATTCTCAATTCTATCAAGGAGTTGTAAATGTTCTCGTGGCGTGAGCGAGCGAGCTTTTCCCGCAACAACATTTGACTCAAATGAAAAAATTCGAGGTTGCTCATAATAGTTCATTATCGCATTTTCTTTCACTTTAATGCTAACCGCATTTGGGTGATTGGTTGTGTCCATACTTTCAAAGGCTCGTGCGCCATTTGGGGCAAGGGCATTGAGTGTAATATTGTCTAATACGGTGCTAGTTCTGGGAGCATCACCAGGATGAAAAGCAACGGCATCAAGAAAATTATCATTACTGAATGTACCTAAGCCTACATCTGGTTCAGCATAGTGGCCGGTATTGATCGCGGTGATGGTTAAATCACTCGGATTATTTTTACCGCGCAAGATCGTATTGCCATAGGTTCTAATTGAATAACCTTGGAATGTTTTGGCATAAACTTCACTAGACTCCCCTAAAATATCGCCCACAAGGAAAATCCCCGCAGCAGGCGCAAGGGCAGAAGAGCCGTAAGTATCCGCTCCTTTTACGGTGAGTTTGCTGTTTTTTAGACCGATATTTTGTCCATTTAACGCCAGTTTATTTGCATTTTGCATAAAGGATTCATAAAGCGGTTTACTGTAATTGACAGATAACGTGCTGTTATCAAGGTCAATATTTTCAGCAAAAAGATGAATAAACCCTTCTTCGCTATTTAGCTGGCTATCATTAATTTGAATATGGGTATCTTTTATATAAGAACGGGCGGTTGCCTCGCTTGTTACCCAATCAACAAATGCCGTCGCAAATTCTCGTTTACTACGTTTTGTGCCTTGCTCATCGAGAAGATTATAGCGTTTATCAGGCAAAGGGAAGCCCCCTCTCAGTACGCGTTCTTTTAAATCTGTAATAACATATTCATAGCCCTGTTTCGTTTCTGGGGCGGCAAGGTTTGAAGATTGAGCGGTATAAGTTCGCATATTTCCTGAATTAATGAAAATACCGATTTCACCATTGGTTTTCACGCGATTTAGGCTTACGTCTTTAAATCCATCTGCGATAACAAAATCTTTGCCACTGGTAAAATTCACATTATTTAATGCTACATTAAAGGTAGGCTGTTTCGTACTTAATCCTGTGATAGTTTGGACGCTTTTTGCTGTTTCAAAGAGCGGTTCTTTTTTTGTGAATTTATTATAGAGTGCGCCATTGGCTAGATTGGAACGTTGTAAAATAATTTCAATTTGGCTCTTATTTGGTGAAGCAGTGTTTTCAGTTGCAAATTGGTAAAACTGGTCTAAGGCAAAAGAATAAATGCCTTGGTTATTTAGATCACCTATTTCCTGTGTACCAATATGATTGAGAAATGATTGCCATAAATCAGTGAGCTTGATTTTTTCACCTTCCTTATTGGTAAAAGAGATATAGTCCGCAGAGCTTGCAAGTTGAATAGATTGGAGTAGCTCCTGTGCAGTTTTCGGTTCTAATGCTTTTCCTGACAAGGTATAAAGCGGCTGAGTTTTCCCATTCATCTCTTTTAATAACAAGGTTTCTTCTTGTAATGGCTGTAGCGTTTGCGCATTACCTATTCCAACAGAACCTTTGCCCAAGTTAAAAGTTACATTATTGAGGGTGAATGTGTTGGAATCCGTGTTTTTATGGGCAGTGAGCAACAACAGATTATGCTGGACTTTCGGGGGGGGGGGGGGGGAAAGGTCGTATTTTCAATATTGATTGCGCTGTCAGCTTGGATCGTGGTGAGTGGCAAGGCGAGTTTACGCTGTAATTTGTCCGCAAGTTTTTCATCAACACGAACTACCTTAAGCGTTTTTTATCAGCACTCACCATACGCAGTTTGAGTGGCCTCGCGATTTTCGCCAAAACTGGCGGTTCGATCTAACAAACTGGCTAATAATTTTAGATCGTCAAAAGTGGTACTATGACTGGTATCCACTTGATTTTTCTGATCTAACTCTTGCGCAAATTGTTGTAATTTTTCAGTGAAAATTAAGCCTTCTCGTTTATGCGTTTCGTTACCAACAGTAATGCTTGAAAGATTGCCATTTAATTGGGTTTTTAATTCATTTTCAGAAAGATTGGTTTTGGCTAGCAAGGCATTTTTTGTTCTTCAATGACTTGGCTTGCGATCTTGCTGATTTCATCAGGTTTTAAGAAAACCAAATTGCCAGCATCAATCTGTGCTTTAATTTGTTCCGCAATTTTTGCATTAACAGGATCAAGTTGGGTACCAAGATGCGTTTCCACATTACTCACATTATTTTCTTTCTCTAAGTAATTAATGGTTAAAATCGGTTTTTGGTATGCCATTTGTAGGGCTGGCTTTCTTAGATTTGAAGCTAATTCTGCACCGCCAGCGCTTGCTTGATAATCTTGATAAGCGCCTTTTGCTAAAATCTCAAACATGCCATTTTTCTGATAAATATAGAGATTTCCATCCGCACTTTGCAGCCCCTGATCCACTTTTTTCGCTGTTTTAACGTGTAATCACTGTCGGTATAATATACATCACCTTTTTCATCTAAAGCTAATTCATTCTTTTTAAAGCGATTATTGTATTGATTATTTTGCACATTGGCTTTTTTAACATTAGTAAGTGCGGTAATTTTTCCGCTAATTTTTACCCCATCACCTTCCGCTTTGCCTACTTGCGTAATGGTTAATTCTGCGCCACTGGTATGATTTTTCCCATAACGAATATCAGAGTTATTGCCTAAAAGAATTTTTCCACCTTCAATAGCAATGCTGTTAGCTTCCAAAATGCCGTTATTATTAATGGCAATATCTTTTGCCATTTCTTTGCCTTTTGCGGTAAGTTCAATGCGATCATTGGACAAAATAACGCCATCATTTTCAATTAAGCTAGCCATTTCATTGCCAGTAAGCACAACGTTAAAATTATCTAAATCAAGAGTGAAATTTTCACCCGTTGCCAAAAGCACCGTTTTATTTTGTATTTGAATGCGCTCTAATTCCCCCCAGTAATTGGCTTGTGCCTTTTCTGATGCTTTGCCTGTAAGATTCAGCGTTCCGTGATTTTTCACCTTATCGCCCAGCAAAATAATGGCGTCTTGTGCATTAATTGTGACTTGGTTGATGATTTCACCTTCTTGCTGTTTTTTTCTTGTAAAAGCAACAGTATCGCCACCATATCGTGATTTTTCACTGATTTTCTCTACATCTTTTGTGGTGGCTAGAATCGCGCCTACATTAACTTGCGCATCTTTGGTAAAAATAATGCCATTTGGGTTGGCAAGAAAAACGCGTCCATTGGCACTGAGCTTGCCCTGAATGGTAGAAACATCCGCCCCAGTAACGCGATTATAAGCAATACTACTTGAACTAGGCTGCTGAAATTCAACGCTAGCTTGGCGACCAATATCAAAACTGTCCCAATTAATCGAAACGCGATCAGAATTTTGTTTAATTGTCATCGCATTATTTTGTGTATTAATTTGAGCTTCACCCTGTACAATTTGATGCCCTTTAGGTAAGGCATTCGGATCAAGTTGTGCAGCAAGACTTGTTGATGAAAGAATCGCAAGAGAAATGAGACTAAGTTGTTGTGCGGATTTCATTTTTTCTCCTTATCTGATTAGAATAATTTTAGCAATGACAAGCCAATTTGGTGTTCTTTCTCTTTTTCAAGACGTGCGCCAATCGGTTTTGCATAGTAAAAAGAAAGACTGTAATTGTTTGGCGAAAAGAGTTGTAAGCCAGCACCAACAGATTGCAATTTAATGTGATTATGTTGTTCTGGGCGTTGCTCGTATGCTTGAATTTTGTGGTATTTTTTACCTGCACTAAAATCGTAAAATAGCGAGCTGACAAGCAAAGAATCTTGCAACAGCGGTTGATAATGTTTCAGATTAATTTGCGAAAGAATGCCATCGCTGATTGACGCAACACCAGTTCGATAACCTCTCACCCCATTAGTGCCGCCAAGTAACATTTTTTGATTGCTAGAAATATTTCTATCTGCCATTTGCCCTTTAATACTCGCTTCAATGGCAAAGTCTTTTGGTAGCATTTGTTCGTGCGCAATTTCAGCATTGACCAAGGTAAATTTATTGCTTGCTTGCCAATCTATCGGGCTATTTTGCCAAGCTTCGGTGCTATGGTTATTTTCTCGTCCAACAGTTGCCCCAAGATTGAAATAGGTGGTGCCACGCGCAAAACTATTCCATACCCCGTTGAATGAAAGATTGATAAGATTAATTTTTGCAATATTTTCAATAGGTTGTGGAATTCCTTGCGCATCGCGGATACGGCTATGACTAAAGGTTAATTTAGTATTCAAATGAAAATTAGGTTGGCGAATAGTCGGGTGTAAAATGTAAGCGCCTAGGGTTTGGTTATTCCCTTTTGCATCAAGTGCGGTGAAATTTTTGCCTAATTTATAGTGTAGATAAGAACCAAATACCCCAAATCTTGTGCCGTAGCCATCAATGATCCACGAATATTCAGCACGAATATTTTTCAACCGAGCATTTTGTGAACTGAGTAAATCAAGATTAAACTGATCCCCCATTCCTGCTAAATTCAACATTTTTATTCCCGCACTTAGACGATATTTGCCAGTTTCAGACGTGCCTTGGTTGTCAGTGAAAAAATAACCTTGCCATAGTTTGCTGTCTTTTAGCTGAATATTAACATCTGCACTACCTCTATTTTGTCCTGCTTGAATCCCTAACTGTGCGTTGATACCAGGTACTTCATTGAGTAATAACGATAATTTTTCAACTTCACTTTGTGCTAAGTAGGGCTGTGAATTCACGCTGGTATTTGCCATTCTTTGATCAAAATTAGTCTTAAAACGACTTTGATTGTCAATACGAACCTCACCAACATTACCTAGCATTAAACCAATAATAACACGTTGATTTTCAATGGTTTGTTGGGGTAAATAAGCACGTGCAACAAGATAATTATGCTGACGATAATAAAGGGTAATCTGACGCGTTAGTTCATTTAGATCAGCCAACGTAATTGGGCGATTCAAGTAAGGAGAAATGAGTGTAGAAAGATCCTCATTAATTGGCGTGTCTAAGCCTTGCTCTGAGAGTATTTTTACCTCAATTTCTTTTAATTCAAAATGCAGATCACCTGCTTGTTGCGGTACGTTGGATAGATTGCTATTAAACATTTCCCCAGCTGGTTTAGCCAAGTGCGGTGTATTTTGGGTTGAGTTCTTTGGAAAGCACGGCGGATTGTTGTAACTGCTGTTGAAAATCTGTACTTTGAGCAAGTGAAATAGCAGGTAAAAATCCCAATCCATAAATTAAGCAATTGATTTTACGCATAAAATTCCTTGTTTGTGGCGCATACTGTGTTTTAGGTAGGATTGGAGTTACATAAATGAAAATCATTATCAATAACATTGACAATCCTTTTTTGCCTTTTTAAGATAAGCGAAATTTTTTTGGAAATGACAACTTATCAACAACAAAAAAGGATAAAAAACACTTATGAAAATGAAGTTTTCACCGCTGTATCTCGCACTAGCATCAACGATTTGCACGACTATTTGTAGCACGGCTTATGCCACAGAGCAGTTAGAACAAATTAACGTTCAAGCGTTGCGCGATCCCACGCAATACACTAAAGATCAAGCAAATATCGTCATTTTAAATCGATCTCAATTAGATACTTTACAGCCTGCTAGCGTAGCGGAAGCCTTATCGACACAAGCGAATGTGGAGATTGCAGGCGGTTCGCGAACACTGGCACAAAACCCAGCTATTCGTGGTTTAAGTGGAACAAGAGTGGTTCAGGTGGTAGATGGCGTGCGACAAAATTTTAATTTAGAGCATCGTGGATCTTATTTCTTACCAACCAGTATGTTAAGCGAAGTTGAAGTGGTGAAAGGGCCTGCAAGTACCTTGTGGGGCAGTGGCGCATTAGGCGGTGTGGTGGCAATGCGAACCTTGAACGCCTTTGACTTGCTCAGACCCAACGAAACTTGGGGTGCATTGATCAAGCAAGGCTATCATTCGGCGGATTCTGGTTCACAAAGTGAATTGGCTGTTTATGGCGCAAATGGTCAGTTTGATTGGTTAATTCAAGGATTTTACAATAAAAATAAAGACTTACGTTTAGGTAAGGATTTAGGCAAATTACCGCATAGCGAACTCACTCAGCAAGGTGGCTTAGTTAAAGCAGGTTGGCAAATAAATGATCATCATCGTTTAGAATTAAACCTGCGCGGCACGCAAAGTAAACAAACTGCGCCAGCTAATAATGAGATGTATGAGCCTTATACGCCGAATGATTTTGTTGCAGAAGTAGGGAAAATTTATGCTAGCGGTGGCAAGCCTGATTATGGCAAAGCTGGCGGTATCGCTGATCTTTCTGCACAAAAAGTAAAAGATCGTTCTGCGTCATTGCGTTATCTTTTCAATCCAGATTCCCGATTGGTGAATGGTGAATTAACGTTGTATATCAATGATACTAAAGAAACCGAAACCAATCTTCGCACAGGCACCAATGATGAAACTCATTATAAAACCACGGGGTTTAACTTGCGTAATGCCTCAGAGTTTGATCGTGTAGCCTTGATTTATGGGGTAGATTTTTATCAAGACAGAGTAAAAACAAAACGCGAGAAAAGCGCAAGACGGCACTTGCACTAACGCGACCTCGCCTCGTTGCCGTGATTATTCTACTGCCAATTATCGCCCAAATCCTTATGATGCAAAAGCCAATGTGTGGGGCGCTTATTTACTCAGTCATATTAATCTCAGCGACAATTTAGTGCTTTCGCCAGCGCTACGTTTTGATAGCTACCAGAGTTCAGAAAAACAAAGCCAAAGTTATCGTAAAAACCACTTATCCCCTTCTGTTACTTTGGATTATCGTGCCACACCTTGGTTGAATTTAAGCGCAAAATATGCAGAAGCATTCCGCGCCCCAAGTCTGCAAGAACGTTATATTTCAGGTCATCATTTCGGTTTTAAAGGAATGGCGGAAGCGGTATTTGTGGAAAATACCGTTCTCAAAGCTGAAGTGGCGAAAAATAAAGAATTGAGCGCCAAATTCCACTGGCAAGATTTGTGGACAGCGCAAGATAAGTTCAGCGTCACCGCAACGGTTTTCCAAAATGATGTAAAAGATTTTATTGAATTACAGCAAATTGGAATGATACGCCAAACACGCACATTGCAATTCCAATATCGTAACGTACAAAACGCGCGTTTAAGAGGGGCAGAACTTGCAGCCCATTACGAAACGCCACGTTGGTCGGCGGATCTTCAGTATGGCGTATTGCGTGGTAAAGATCGCCAAACGGGTGAAGCGTTGGAAAATATCAATGCGGATAAAATTATTCTTGCGGCATCTTATGCGCTTGTGCCAGAAACCTTCACCATTGGGGTAAAAGTGCGCCACTATTTTGCGCAAAAACGTGTACCTACATCGCATAATGGGCATTATCCGTCTTATACCTTAACGGATATTACCGCTAGCTATGCGCCACAAAAAGGCGAATGGTCAAATTTACGCATTGATTTTGCGGTGGAAAATCTTTTCGATAAAGCCTACACCCCAGCTTTCAGCTTAACCCCTGAAGCAGGGCGCAATGTCAAAGTATCGTTAGCTTATCAATTCTAATTTGGAGGATAAACAATGATACAACAACAAATTGCACAGGCATTGGCAGATAATCCTGATTTGCACACCCTTGATCTTGCTGCACAACTCAAGGTGAAAGAAGGAAAAATAATCCAAAATTTACCCCCGCACTTTATTCATCTTTATAACGGAAGTGCGGTGGAATTGCTGGCAGAAATTCATACTTGGGGCAACGTGGTTACCATTGTGGAAAA
>NZ_PQVI01000157.1:4451-5824 GCF_002921145.1 Avibacterium endocarditidis | reverse complement strand
GTTATCTTCATTTTTGTAGTATAGCATTGTTGCTAATCTACTACAGCCCCTTTTTTTTTAACATTTAATGCTTTTTTTACTTTACATAAAATTTACAATTAATTACGTTATATTGCCTAGTAATGTGCTGATTCCATGTTATTATCCACGACTTGAATTTTGGATGTATTTATTTTTTAAATGGATGTTTTTTGCAACTCAAAATAGGTATTATATATTATGAATAAAATATTTCGTATTATTTGGAATTACGCTGAACAAAATTGGATAGTAGCTTCAGAATTAGCATCTCGGCAAGGTAAATCAAGCACTTTTGTTGATTTCTCGCTACAACCTCTACGAACTGTAAAAAACTTTTTCTTTAATTTAATCTCGTTAAGTGTATTAACAAGTTTTCCTTTAATAGCAAATGCTTATGTAGCTATTAGTAATACATCAAATGGTTCTGTGAGTATATCCAATAGTGCAGCGTCTGATCAAGTGGGAGATACGGCATTAGATTACAAGAACCCTGGCAATTTGAGTTATTTAGATCCTACAAGAGCTAATGATAATGGCTTATATTCAGGCTTGTTGCCAGCGGCTCACGGTATTGCGATTGGTACAGGTGCCAATGCGATGGCAACAGCACAGAGTAATTATGTACCTGGCGAATCTTCAGGAGTTGCAATAGGGGATTATTCAAAAGCATCTGGCGCATTGAGTTTTGCGTTAGGGCCTTATGCTATTGGTAGTCATACAGGTGCAACTGCAATTGGTACTGCTTCTCGTGCTTCAGGTTTCAATTCTCTTGCGATGATGCGCCAATCTTCTGCAACCAATGATTATGCAATGGCAATTGGTAACGTATCCTGGGCTTCGGGTAAAGGTAGCTTGGCAATAGGACAATCTTCTCAAGCTGCGGGACATCGAGCAATTGCAATTGGTAGTGCTGATGTTGTTGGAGGAGTAGATGAAGGTGGAGCTCGCATAACTAATTATGACGCATCAACTAACACTCAGGCATTAGGTGAGCGTTCTATTGCCTTTGGAGCTAGTGCTCGTACGACAAAGAGCGCCGAAAACTCTATCGCGATTGGCTCAGAAGCACTGGTGACGGCTACAAATGCAACTGCTGTAGGTATTAATGCCCAAGCAATGGCAAATAATGCAATTTCTATTGGTAATAGTAACGTGGTTGGAGGCTCAAACTCTGGCGCAATTGGTATTTCAACAACTATTACAGGTTCTGGTACCCATAGTATGGGTAATGAAAACGGTACTATTTCTGTAGATAACTCAGGGGTGTTTGGTAATAATAATACACTTACAGCTCAAGCAACAGCGAGCCGAGTTGTTGGTAATCACAACTATGTAAATGGGCAAGAATCTTT
>NZ_PQVI01000157.1:0-4436 GCF_002921145.1 Avibacterium endocarditidis | reverse complement strand
TGACGTCAAAGTGCAAAAAGATAAAGCAGGAACAAGTGCAAGAGTAATAGGTATTGGTAGTAATGTTACGGTAAATGACAATGATTCTATTGCAATTGGTACAGGAACTTATACCGAGGGCAATTTTGTTACCGCAATGGGTAATAAAGCAAATGCAAGTGGAGATCAGGCTCTCGCGATTGGTTCAAATACAGTGGCTAGAGAATCATCTACTGCTTTAGGGCAGCAAGCCCAAGCTACAGGTAATACAACATTAGCCGTTGGTGCTGTAGCTAAAGCTGAAGGTAATAACTCAATGGCTGTGGGGCAATATAGCCAAGCTGTAGGTGCTTCTAGCACAGCGGTGGGGCCTGGGGCTATTGCGTCAGAAAATAATGCTGTTGCATTAGGTTATTCCGCTACTGCTGCGAAAAGTGGGGCGTTAGCATTGGGTTATGCCGCAAATGCAAGCTTAGCTGGCTCAGTGGCATTAGGTGAAAACAGTGTAACAGGTAGAGCGGTTAAAACAGCAAGTGCAACGGTAAATGGCATTACTTATTCTGGTTTTGCTGGCTCAAATATTGGAACTAGCCGCGTGGTTTCTGTCGGTATTGCAGATACAGCTGCTACTGATACAACCCTAGCTATAAAAAATCAACAACGCCAAATTCAAAATGTGGCAGCAGGGCGTATTAATCCCGCTTCTACCGATGCGATCAATGGTTCGCAACTTTATATGGTGGCAAACACCCTTGGCAATGTGGCAAACACTACTACAAATATTTTAGGTGGCAATGCGACATTAGATCCAAATACTGGCAATATTACAATGACGGATATTGGTGGCACAGGTCAAAACACTATTAATGACGCAATTAAAGTAGCAAAAACACGTTATTACAGTGTAAACGACGGTGGTAAGCAAAGTGCAAACTACAATAACGATGGAGCGAAAAGTGAAGGCGCACTTGCTGCGGGTGTAAGAGCCAACGCTATAGGGGCTGATGATGTTGCTATAGGTAGCAATGCTCTTGCTGATTCTAGTAATGTAGATGAACCAGCAGCTGTTGCTGTAGGTCATAACGCAAAAGCAACCGCTGCTGGGGCTGTTGCAGTGGGTGATTCTGCAGAAGCTCTGAGTACTAATGTAGTTTCTATGGGATATTCTGCAGGGCTTGGTAGCAATGCTGAAAATAGCATTTGGATTGGTACAAATTCAGGAAATTCTGCGACAGGATACTCAAATATTGGGATTGGCGATGGTGCAGGCATCGGAATTGGTGAAACAAATCCAGACTCTAACCATAATGTCGCAATGGGTATTTATGCTGGCGGTGGACTGAATGGTTCAAATAACCTTTCTTTAGGCATCTCAGCAGGTAATGCTTTAAATGGTAATGATAATGTTACATTAGGTAATGCCGCTGGCGCAAACCTAAATGGGAACAATAATATCGCAATTGGTCGTCAAGCAGGTACCGCTGTTGTTGTAAATAGCGATCCTAATAACCCAATATTTGAATCAGGTGATTCTGATACGCGTGAAGTAAACGATTCAATTAGTTTAGGAAATAATGCACAAGCCTTAAAAGATAACGCTATTGCTGTTGGGTTAAATGCCCAAGCGAAAAATGAGAATGATGTTGCACTAGGAGCAGGCGCAATTACCGAAACTGCGGTTCCAACAACACAAGCAACAGTAAATAAGATTACCTACAATGGCTTTGTAGGAACCTCACCAATTGCAACATTAAGTGTTGGTTCCGCTGGTAAAGAACGTACTATCACGAATGTTGCGGCAGGACGTATTAACAAAGATTCAACTGATGCAATTAATGGTTCGCAACTTTATGTTGTTGCAGATAAATTAAGTAATGCTGTAAATAATATTACTAATGCAACTAACGGTGGGTTTATTCTAACAGATGATAGTAAAACTGAAGTTAAGCAAGACTTAGGTAAATCTATTCAACTGAAAGGCGAGAAAGGAATTACGGTTACTACAAATGCAGCAGATAAGCAACTTAAAATTGCCCTTGGTAATGAAATTACTGTTGGAAACCCAGAAGATCCATCAAATCCAGCTGCTCAGAAAGAAGCTGGCACAATTAATGTGGTTGGAAAAGATGGTAAGAATGGCGTATCCATTAAAGGCAATACAGGCAATGACGGTAAACCAGGTATCAGTATTGCCGGTAAAGATGGTGCAGATGGCGTAACCTTAACGACAAAAACAGATGGTAAGCCAGGCGTTGATGGCAAAGATGGTCCAACGAAACCTCGTTTAGAAGTGAATAATGAGCAAGTGGCAACCTTAAATGACGGCGTGAAATATGCTGGCGATATAGGAAACGCTGCAATCAAATTAAACCAAACTGCTACCATTGTTGGTGGTGTTAAAGATAAAAGTAATCTGACTGACAATAATATCGGTATTGTTGCTGAACAAGATGGCGATAATGCAAAACTAACTGTGAAATTAGCTAAAAATCTTAACTTAGGTCCTGATGGTAGTGTAACTATGGGAGATACTAAAATTAGCAATGCAGATGGTATTACGATTTCCAATAGCAATGGCGGTTCTCCAGTGAAACTAAACAAAGATGGTTTAGATAATGGAGGTAACAAAATTACCAATCTTGCTGATGGCGATATTAACCCGAATAGCAAAGATGCAGTAAATGGTGGTCAGCTCTACACTGTTCAGCAAGCAGCTAAGGCAGCGAAAACAGAAGTAAAAGAAGGCGATAATATCGTTGTTACTTCAGATGTTGGCAGCGATGGTCAGACTATTTACACCGTATCCACCGCAAAAGATGTAAAATTTGATAATGCGAAGATCGGAGATAACGTGAGCATTAACAATGATGGCATTAATGCGGGAAATACCAAGGTGACAGGTGTGAACGCAGGCGATGTCAATAAAGACAGTTCAGATGCTGTAAATGGTAGCCAGCTTTATAACACTGCGGAAAGTGTAGCAAACGCCTTGGGTGGTAATTCAACAGTAAATCCAGATGGTACAGTAAGTAAGCCTACTTATAAGGTTACTGATTTAACAGATGGAACTGGCAATACGAAAGAGGTTCATTCTGTAGGTGATGCAATTGAAGCGTTAGATAAAGCTGTAACAACACCGTTAACATTCTCAGGGGACAATACATCGAAAGACTTTAAACGTAAACTTGGTAGTAAAGTGAACGTAAGAGGTGGTGCAGATGAAAGTAAACTGACAGAGAAGAATATTGGCGTTGTTTCAGATGGTTCAGACACCTTAACAGTCAAGTTATCAAAAGACATTGATCTTGGTTCAGATGGTAGCGTAACAATGGGTGATACCAA
The DNA here is from genome assembly GCF_002921145.1 of Avibacterium endocarditidis. Taxonomy (GTDB): domain Bacteria; phylum Pseudomonadota; class Gammaproteobacteria; order Enterobacterales; family Pasteurellaceae; genus Avibacterium; species Avibacterium endocarditidis. The sequence continues at coordinate 1,115 of NZ_PQVI01000157.1, read as the reverse complement.
AATTAACAATGCAGATGGTATTACAATTTCCAATAGCAATGGTGATTCTCCAGTGAAACTAAGCAAAGATGGCTTAGATAATGGCGGTAACAAAATTACCAATTGTTGCTGATGGTAATATTAGCCCGAATAGCAAAGATGCAGTAAATGGTAGTCAGCTTTACACTGTTCAACAAGCAGCGAAAGCGGCGAAAACAGAGGTTAAAGCAGGTGAAAATATCACGGTAACTCCAGAAGTTGGTAGCAATGATCAGACTATTTACACTGTATCTACCGCAAAAGATGTGAAATTTGATAGTGCGAAGATCGGAAATAACGTTAGCATTAACAATGATGGCATTAATGCGGGAAATACCAAGGTTACAGGTGTGAAAGCAGGTGATGTAAATGCAGACAGCACTGATGCAGTGAACGGTAGTCAATTACACGAAACTAACCAAAACGTAGCGAAAAATGCTGCGAACATTGCAAACAACACTGCAGCGATCAACAAAGGCTTGAACTTTACTGCAGATGACAGCAAAACACTTAACCGTCAATTAGGTGATACAGTCGCTGTTAATGGTGATGAAGTAACATTACCACCTCAGTTACTTCATCTGGCGTTAAAGTTGCGTTGAATAAAAACCTTAAAGTTGATAGCGTAGCTACCGGTAACACCGTTGTGAATAACGATGGCGTAACTATTGGTACGGGTGATAAAGCAGTGAGCTTAACGCAAAATGGCTTAAACAACGGCGGTAATAGAATTACTAATGTTGCACCGGGCAAAGATCCAACAGATGCAGTGAACGTTGCACAGCTTAGCAATGTTGCAAATCACCTTGACAACAAAGTGAATAAAGTTGCTGGCGATATGAAACGTATGGACAAAAAACTCCGTGCAGGTATCGCTGGTGCAGCGGCATTGGGGATGTTGGCACAACCAACTAGACCGGGTAAATCAATGGTTTCTGTTGGTGGTACAACTTACCGCAACGAATCAGCGGTTGCATTAGGTGTTTCTCGTGTGTCTGACAATGAGAAATGGGTGATTAAAGTTGGTGCATCGGCAAATACTCGCAACAATTACATTGTGGGTGGTTCTGTCGGCTATCAATGGTAATTGCTAAAAA
>NZ_PQVI01000156.1 GCF_002921145.1 Avibacterium endocarditidis | reverse complement strand
AACGATGTACGGTACTTTTATTTAACTGTGAAATTTCAGCTAATTTTGCAAGTGGGCATCCATTTGGAAAGTCGCTCAAAATATCAATTAAGCGAAGCCCTCGAATGAGGCTTTGATTGCCACCAACTTTATCTTCAGACATAGTGATTCTCCAAGCTATTTTTAAGCATTTAGTCTAACAAACTTACTATACGCTCTCTATTTCATATTGTGGAATAAAATTTCAAATAAATGAGAGATTGATCACAAATTGAGAAAAAATATTTTAACTAATTGATTTTAATAGTTTTTTATTTTTAGTGGAAGATTGACTTTATTTTGCTTAATAATGTAATTTATGGAACATAATTTCACAATATGAAATAAGAGGTCGTTATGTTAGTTTCCTATGAAGATTTAAAAGCCGAATTTAAACGCGTTTTACTTGCACGCAATGTGCGTGAAGAAATTGCAGAAGAATGTGCCACAGTGTTTGCTGATACCACACAGGCCGGTGCTTATTCCCACGGTGTGAACCGCTTCCCACGTTTTATCCAACAATTAGAAAATGGTGATATTGTGCCAGAAGCTGTGCCAACAAAAGTGTTGTCGTTAGGTGCGATTGAGCAATGGGACGCTCATCAAGCCATCGGTAATTTAACGGCGAAAAAAATGATGGATCGTGCAATGGAAATTGCTGATCAATATGGCATTGGGGTCGTTGCATTGCGTAATGCAAACCACTGGATGCGTGGTGGAAGTTATGGCTGGCAAGCCGCAGAGAAAGGCTATATCGGTATTTGTTGGACAAATGCGTTAGCGGTTATGCCACCTTGGGGAGCAAAAGAATGCCGTATTGGTACAAACCCACTGATTATTGCCGTTCCAACGAACCCAATTACGATGGTCGATATGTCTTGTTCTATGTATTCCTATGGAATGTTAGAAGTTCATCGTCTATCTGGTCGCCAAACCTTTGTTGATGCAGGATTTGATGATAATGGCAATTTGACCCGTGATCCTGCTACGGTTGAGAAAAATCGTCGTTTATTGCCAATGGGCTTTTGGAAAGGATCTGGGCTTTCAATCGTGTTAGATATGATTGCCACTTTACTTTCTAATGGCTTATCCACCGCTGCTGTTACAGAAGATAAAGATGACGAATATTGCGTCTCTCAAGTCTTTATTGCCATTGAGGTTGATCGCTTAATTGATGGGAAAACGAAGGATGAAAAACTTAACCGCATTATGGAATATGTGAGAACTGCGGAACGTGCTGATACTGATGTTGCAGTTCGCCTACCCGGACACGAATTCACAACGATTTTAGCGGAAAATAAAGCAAAGGGTATTCCTGTTGATGATACCGTATGGGCGAAGTTGAAAGCATTATAGTGTGATGAGTGAATAAAGGAGTGAGCATGTACTTTGGGCATATTAATCATTTCAATGCCAAGGCTTTTCCAGAGGCCATTCAGATTGCATTGGCGTATTTGAAAAATACTGATTTTGATCAACTGCCAGCAGGGCAATATCCAATTAAAGAGCGGTTGATTTTTGCACAGGTTTTGGATTTGGAAACTAAACCCAAAGCAGAAATCTTGCCCGAAGTACATCGCCATGATCTTGATGTGCAATATTTACACTGCGGACAAGAGCGGATTGGTGTGGCTCCAGAGCTGGCAGCAATCCTATTGCTCAGGAATATAATCCGGAACGCGATATTCTTTTTTATCAATCAGCAGAAAATGAGAGTGAATTGATGATGAGAAAAGGCAATTTTGCGATTTTCTTCCCTGAGGATGTTCACCGTCCTGCTTGTATTGATGAACAATCGTGTCATATTCGTAAAGTAGTTGTGAAAATCGCGTTGAGCGAGATTTGAGGTGAAAAATGAAATCTCTCGTTAATGTTATAGCTAAAATACTCAGCATTACTGTTGTGGCTATCCTTGCTACTATGTCGTGCTTGGTTTTCTCAATGTAGTATTACGCTATGGTTTCAACAGTAGCATTAATATTACAGAAGAAGTTTCTCGTTATTTATTCGTGTGGCTCACATTTCTAGGTGCAATTCTTGCGTTTAATGACAATCAGCATGTCAGCGTGACTATTCTAACCAGCAAACTTTCAGCATATAAACGCTACTGTTTAAGTCTAGTTACTGACGGTACGATGTTGTTCTGTTGCTATTTGATAGTTGTCGGTGGCTGGACACAATTTCAGCTTAATCTAAGTAATTTCGCACCAATTTCAGGATTGCCACAAGGGATCACCTATCTCGCCAGCGTTGTAGCGGGAGTGTTTATTGGTGTGTTACTCATCACGCGTATTTGTGCGAATGCGAGTTTGTTAGTGAAAGGAGAAATTCAATGACCGTTATTATCTTCCTTTCTGTGTTACTTGGTGCCATCATTTTAGGCATTCCCGTTGCCTTCTCCTTATTAATTTGTGGCATTGCCTTGATGATTCATTTAGATTTATTTGATGCACAAATCTTGGCACAACAAATTGTGAGTGGTGCAGATAGCTTTTCATTAATGGCGATCCCATTCTTTATTCTTGCCGGTGAAATTATGAATGAAGGGGGATTATCAAAACGAATTATTGATTTGCCAATGAAATTGGTTGGGCATAAACGCGGTGGTCTAGGTTTTGTAGCGATTTTAGCGGCGATGATTATGGCGAGCTTATCAGGTTCTGCCGTGGCTGATACCGCAGCCGTTGCTGCAATGCTCTTGCCAATGATGAAGACAACCGGTTATCCCTTAGGGCGTTCAGCTGGTTTAATTGGTACCGCTGGTATCATTGCGCCAATTATCCCGCCATCAATTCCGTTCATTGTGTTTGGTGTAGCGAGCGGTGTTTCCATCACCAAGCTCTTTTTAGCAGGTATTTTCCCTGGAGTGTTAATGGGGAGTTGTTTAGCGGCACTTTGGTGGTGGCAGGCTAAACGCTTAAACCTGATGACATTCTCTAAAGCAACCAAACAAGAACTCTGTATTTCCTTTAAAAATAGTATATGGGCGTTGCTATTACCCGTTATTATCATTGGTGGTTTCCGTCTCGGTATTTTTACCCCAACGGAAGCGGGAGCTGTTGCGACATTTTATGCTTTATTTGTGGCAATCTTTATTTATCGAGAACTGAAAATTAGTGCATTGTACAAAGTGCTACTTTCAGCAGGTAAAACCACAGCAGTAGTAATGCTGTTAGTTGCAGCGGCAAATGTTACAGGTTGGCTAATCACCATCGCAGAATTACCACAAATTATTACGGAATTACTAGAGCCGTTAATTGAATCCCCAACGTTACTACTTATTGTCATTATGCTTGTAGTTTTTGTTGTCGGAATGGTAATGGATCTTACGCCAACCGTCCTTATCTTAACCCCTGTGCTAATGCCTCTCGTTGAAGAAGCAGGCATTGATCCTGTGTATTTTGGCGTATTGTTTATCTTAAATACCTCTATTGGTTTAATTACACCACCTGTGGGCAATGTATTGAATGTAATTACTGGCGTGTCAAAACTTCCTTTTGACGAGGCGGCCAAAGGTATCTTGCCTTATATGCTCATGATGATTGTCTTATTATTTGCCTTTATTTTTGTTCCATCACTTATTTTGACACCACTTTCGTGGATGCAACCTTAATCAAAATCCAAGGAGATTATTATGAAACTATTTAATTTAAAAACCTTAGCCACATTAGTGACTAGCGCAGTGATGTTGACTTCAACTGCAGTTAATGCTGCAACCACATTACGTTTTGGTTATGAAGCACCGCGTAGTGATACTCAACATATTGCTGCGAAAAAATTTAATGAGCTATTAAAAGAGAAAACAAAAGGTGAATTGAAATTAAGCCTATTTCCTGACAGCACCTTAGGTAATGCGCAAACAATGATTAGCGCAGTGCGTGGCGGTACCATTGATATTGAAATGTCTGGTTCACCAAACTTTACTGGGCTAGAGCCAAAATTAAACGTGATTGATATTCCATTCATCTTTAAAGATCGCGAACACGTTTATAAAGTGCTTGATGGTGAAATTGGACAGGGTTTATTAAAAGACCTTGAAGCTCAGGGGCTAAAAGGTTTAGCGTTCTGGGACGTGGGTTTCCGTGCTTTCTCAAACTCAAAACATCCTGTCACGAAACCTGAAGATATTAAAGGGCTAAAAGTGCGTACTAACCAAAATCCAATGTATATTCAAGCCTTTACACTGCTAGGGGCAAACCCAGTACCAATGCCGCTTTCAGAGCTTTATACCGCTCTTGAAACTCGCGCGGTAGATGCGCAAGAACACCCAATTGGCATTTTCTGGTCTGCTAAACTTTATGAAGTGCAAAAATATTTGAGCCAAACCAATCACGGCTACACCCCATTAATCGTTGTAATGAATAAAGCAAAATTTGATGGACTTAGCGCTGAGTTGCAACAAGCCATCTTAGATGCCGCAAAAGAAGCAGGGCAATATCAACGCGATCTTAATGTCAAAAATGAGCAAGAAATCGTAGCTAATTTACGGAAAGCTGGTGTTGAAGTGATTGAAAAGGTCGATACCGCACCGTTCAAAGCCGTTATTGAAGCGGATGTGCGTAAATCATTTATCGACAAACACGGTGATCAACTCGTGAAAGAAATTGATGCGTTAGCACAATAATCAAAGTGCGGTCGAAATTTTCAAGATTTTTCGACCGCTTTTTATTTTTGGGAGAGCATAAATGACTTACTATTTAGGCATCGATTGTGGTGGCACTTTTATTAAAGCCGCATTATTTGATGAATTCGGCACGATGTCGGCTTGTGTGCGAGAAAACGTGCCACTCATCAGTGAACAAGCAGGGTATGCTGAGCGTGATATGCCGCAGTTATGGCAAATTTGTGCCAAGGTAATCAAGAAAACCATTGAACAAAGTGGAGTATCTGCCACAGAAATCAAAGGTGTAGGAATTTCAGCACAAGGGAAAGGGGCATTTTTGTTAGATCAGCAAAATCAACCTCTTGGGCGTGGAATCCTTTCCTCAGATCAACGTTCACTAGACATCGTCAAACAATGGCAACAAGCAGGTATCCCAGAACAGCTTTATCCAATAACACGCCAAACTTTATGGACTGGACACCCCGTTTCGATTTTACGTTGGCTTAAGGAAAATGAGCCTGAACGTTATGCCAATATCGGTGCTGTGTTGATGTCACACGACTATTTGCGTTTCTGTCTAACTGGGGAGCTATTTTGCGAAGAAACCAATATTTCAGAATCCAATTTATACAATATCAACACCCAGCAATACGATCCTGAATTGGCCGAATTACTTGGTTTGCCGGGGATGACGGAAAAATTTCCGCCGATCGTCAAAGCAAATCAAATTGCTGGTTATGTCAATGAACAAGCTGCACAACTAACCGGATTAGCACAAGGCACCCCCGTAGTGGGCGGGCTGTTTGATGTGGTTTCTACGGCACTTTGTGCGGGTTTAGATGATGAAACGAATTAAATGTGGTGCTCGGAACTTGGTCTGTAGTGAGTGGGGTAACGGATCATATTGATGATAGCCAAAGCCTTTCATTTGTCTATGGACGTTATGCGCAAGAAGGAAAATTTATTATCCACGAAGCTAGCCCAACATCGGCGGGTAATCTTGAATGGTTTGTGAAAGAATGGGGAAATCTCAGCTATCAGGCGATCAATGATGGTATTGATGAATTACCTATA
>NZ_PQVI01000155.1 GCF_002921145.1 Avibacterium endocarditidis | reverse complement strand
TTTCAAGATTTTTCACCGCTCTTTTATTTGCAACATAATTACATAGAATTGGCGATTGCCAGAAATTCTTCTTCGGTTAAAATTTTCACGCCTAATTCAAGGGCTTTGTTGAGTTTCGAGCCTGCGTTATCGCCCGCGATTAAATAATCGGTTTTGGCGGAAACGCTGCCGGTAACTTTACTGCCGAGCTGTTGCAATAAGGCTTTGGCATCGTTGCGTGCCATTTGGGTCAGCGTGCCGGTGAGTACCACGGTTTTACCTTTTAGTGGATTTTCACCTACTTCCTGCACTTGCACATCGTCCCAATGTACACCTTGGCTGATCAGATCGTTTACCACGTCCACATTATGCGGTTCACGCCAAAATACGAAAATACGATTTGCCACCACTTCGCCCACATCAGGCACTTCTTGCAGTTGTTCAATAGTCGCATTTTTCACTGCATCTAAATTTTTAAAATGATTGGCTAAATTGAGCGCCGTTGCTTCGCCCACATCTCGAATACCAAGCGCAAAGATAAAACGAGCAAGGGTGGTTTTCTTTGCTTTTTCTAAGCTGTTTAACGCATTTTCGGCGGATTTCGGCCCCATTCGCTCTAAGCGCATTAAGGTAACTTCGTCTAATTTAAACAGATCCGCTGGGGTGTGAATGAGTTCGCGATCTACCAGTTGCTCAATGAGTTTTGCACCCACGCCATCAATATCCATCGCTTTACGCGAAACAAAATGTTTAAGCGCTTCTTTGCGCTGTGCTTCACAGAACAAGCCACCGGTACAACGCGCAACGGCTTCGCCCTCAATACGCACAATCACCGAACCACACACAGGACAATGCGTAGGGAAAATAATCGGTTTTGCATTGGCAGGGCGGCGATCTGCCACTACGCCAATAATTTGTGGGATAACGTCCCCAGCACGGCGGATAATCACGGTGTCGCCAATGGCGATATTCAAACGTTCGATCTCATCGCCGTTATGCAAGGTGGCGTTGCTTACGGTTACGCCTGCCACAAACACAGGTTCAAGTTTTGCCACTGGCGTAATTGCGCCTGTTCTGCCTACCTGAAATTCCACATCGTTTAGCACGGTGAGTTCTTCTTGTGCAGGGAATTTATAGGCGATGGCCCAACGTGGTGCTTTGGAAATAAAACCAAGTTGTTCTTGCAAGGCAATGTCGTTAATTTTCAGCACTGTGCCGTCAATGTCATAGCCTAAATGCGGACGTTTTTCTGCCATAGTGCGGTAGAATTTCAGCACATTTTCCACGCCATTACATAGCTCAATTTCTTTATTAACCGGAATACCGATGGATTTCAGCCATTGCAAGCGAGCAATATGGGTATCGGGTAACTGCACGCCTTCTGCCACGCCAATGCCATAGGCATTGAGCATTAATGGGCGTTGGCGGGTGATTTTGGGATCAAGCTGACGCAATGAGCCAGCCGCCGCATTGCGTGGGTTGGCAAAGGTTTTCTCCCCTTTGGCGAGCGCCATTTCATTGAGCTTTTCAAAGCCAGCTTGTGGCATAAACACTTCACCGCGCACCTCTAAACGTGCGGGCGGATTGTCGGTTAAAAGCTGTAATGGAATATTGCGAATGGTGCGAATATTGGCAGTGATGTCCTCGCCTGTTGTGCCATCACCACGGGTTGCCGCTTGGGTTAGCACACCATTTTCATACAAAATACTCACCGCTAAACCGTCTAATTTCGGCTCACAACAGAAAGTGAGTGGGTCAGGCAACACGCCTAAGCGATCTTGGATACGTTTCACGAAAGCATTAAATTCTTCATCAGAAAAGGCATTATCCAAGGAAAGCATTGGAATTTCGTGGGTTACTTGCGCAAAGCCGGCAAGGGGTTTTGCCCCCACACGTTGAGTAGGCGAGTGGCTGTCGGCAAATTCAGGATGAGCCTGCTCCAAGGCTTTTAACTGGTGAAATAGACGGTCATATTCTGCATCGGGAATTTTTGGCTCGTCCAAAACGTGATACTGATATTCGTGATAGCGCAAGGTTTGGCGTAATTGTTCAATTTGCTGGGCAAGGGGTTGTTCTGTCATCATTAATTCCTTCTAAAAAATCACCGCACTTTTTCGTTAAAAATTGGCACTTGTACAAATAATTAAGGCGGACACAGTGGCCCGCCAGTTGCGATAAAAGAAAGTGCGGTGCTTTTTTCTGTCTTTTTAAGCACTCACTTTAGCCAAATAGGCTTTTTCCGCATTGTCATCAAAAATTTCTTGCTGATCCGTTAGCACAAAGCCACCCAGTTCTTCGGCAAGGGTTTTGGCGGCACGGATCATCATTCGTAAATTAACAAGATCGTTACCGTGGGACGGCAGTTGCATAAATAATGCGATGCCTACGGTGTAGAAATCTGCCATATTGTTTGGATCGAACGTACCGGGCTGTTGAATATTCGCTGCACTGAATAACACAGGGCTTGCCACACTGAGATCCAAATGGCGGTGGTAAATTTGTTGATGACCAAAAATAAAACCAAGATCATCAAGCACTCTGGCTAAATCAGTGCCGTTAAAATCGCGGTTTTCTGGTGATACCACATAAAGCATCAAGAAATCTTGGGCTTGGCTTGTTTGCTGTTCTTCGGTCTGTTGAGCAGGTGTGCTTTCTGCCACTTCTTCAAATTCTACGGTTGGGCGTTCACGTTCAATTTGAATCTGCGTTTCTGGCGCACTGGCTAGCACTTCAGATAATTTGTGTTCTGCGTGAATTCCTTCATCTGCGTTAATTGTCGCTTCAATTTCAGAGATAGTTGCCGTTGCCAAATTTTGTGGTGTTTGATAATTCGCAACGGGTTCAACATTGGCTTGAATAGGTTCAGACTCATTTGGCAAACTAATTTTAATTTGATTAACCGCCTGCTCCACATTTTGGGGTTCTTCTCTTCGAGGCGTAGAAAATGTATGTTGTTCCGCACCAAAATCTAAATGCTGTTGAGCTGGCTGAAGGCTTTCTGGCACAGCTTGTGCGGCATTTTCATTTTGAGCCTGCTGATCAAGATTTTCTTGTGGTTGGCGAACGCGATAATCTTTGCTAAATGTTTTGCCATTTTCAAAAATTTGTGATTTTTCACGGCGGTTCGACCATATTCCGTGAACCACTAAAGCGATCAAGGCGATGACGCCTAAAATAATCAAAATAGTATTCAAATCCATTACTTGTCTTCTCCCAACTTTAAACCAAAGGGCGGCACAAATTGGTTGATAGCTTACCATATTTTGCAAATTCGGTGATATGCAAAAATTGATTTTTTTCACCGCACTTTGTATGCTAAACCGCATTTTTATTTGATTAGAGAGATTTATTAGGAAAATTGATGTTGCAAGCAAAGGAACTTAAACAAGGTTTTCACTATTTTGTGATGGGCTGGCATTTGATTACACAAAAAGGCTTAAGACGTTTCGTGATTATGCCAATTTTGCTCAATATTTTATTGCTTTCGGGGCTGTTTTGGCTGTTTATGAGCAATATTGGCGGGCTAATTGATAGCCTGATCAGCTATGTTCCCGATTGGTTAGCGTGGTTAAGTGGCATTTTGCTTGCGTTATCCATTTTTATGCTTTTAACCCTATTTTATTTTGCCTTTACCACCCTTTCAGGCTTTATTGCCGCCCCTTTCAACGGCTTGCTCGCAGAAAAAGTGGAGCAAATGCTCACCGGTGAAAATCTGATTGAAATGAGTACAATGGATTTCATCAAAGATATTCCACGAATGTTAGGGCGTGAATGGCAAAAATTATGGTATAGCCTACCAAAACTTATCGCCTTGTTTTTACTAAGTTTTATTCCTGTATTAGGGCAATCTATCGTCCCTGTGCTGACCTTTTTATTTTCCGCGTGGATGATGGCGATCCAATATTGCGATTACCCTTTTGATAACCACAAAATTCCTTTCCATATTATGCGTAATGAATTGGGCGAAACACGCACGCTAAGTTTAACCTTTGGCAGCTTAATTACCTTTTGTACCTTTGTGCCAATCATCAATTTGGTGATTATTCCTGTGGCAGTATGCGGGGCAACGGCAATGTGGGTGGAAAAATATCGCGATAACGCCTTATTTGAATTTAGACCGCATCACAAATCAACACAAAATAGTCGCGCGAAAATTGTCAATAATCAGCGAGATGCGTTAAAAAATCACTCAGATCGCTTTATTAAATAGTTGAAATTAAAGCCTAAATAGCCGTTAGTTATAAAATATAGCAAACGGCTATTTTTTATTGCTGAAAAACTATGCTAAAAATGACCGCACTTTTAATTCAAATTAAACAGGTGAACACAATGACAATTTATAGCGATAATTCTTATTCCATTGGACGCACACCTTTAGTCCGCCTTAAACATTTTGGCAACAATGGCAATCTTGTAGTGAAAATCGAAGGGCGTAACCCAAGTTTTAGCGTGAAATGCCGTATTGGTGCGAATATGATCTGGCAAGCGGAAAAAGACGGTATTCTCACCAAAGACAAAGAAATTGTTGATGCCACTAGCGGTAACACAGGGATCGCCTTAGCCTATGTGGCGGCCGCTCGCGGTTATAAATTAACGCTCACAATGCCAGAAACAATGAGTTCTGAGCGCAAACGCTTATTAAGAGGCTTGGGCGTTAATCTTGTGCTAACCGAAGGGGCGAAAGGAATGAAAGGTGCCATTGCAAAAGCGGAAGAAATTGTGGCAAGCGATCCAAACCGTTATGTAATGCTGAAACAATTTGAAAATCCCGCCAACCCAGAGATTCACCGCCAAACCACGGGCTTGGAAATTTGGAATGATACGGACGGCAAAATTGACGTGTTGGTCGCTGGAGTGGGAACAGGCGGCACCATCACAGGGATCTCTCGTGCGATCAAACTTGATAAAGGCAAACAAATTCTTTCTGTTGCTGTTGAGCCAGAAGAAAGCCCTGTGATCACACAAACCTTAAATGGCGAAGAAGTGAAACCCGGTCCGCATAAAATTCAAGGCATCGGCGCAGGATTTATCCCAAAAAATCTCGATCTTTCCTTAATCGATCGCGTAGAACGCGTGGATAGCGAAACCGCCATTGCCACCGCGCGCCGTTTAATGGCGGAAGAAGGGATTCTAGCTGGCATTTCATCAGGTGCGGCAGTAGCAGCGGCCGATCGCCTTGCTAAATTACCCGAATTTGCCGATAAACTGATTGTCGCCATTCTCCCTTCCGCCGCAGAGCGTTATTTAAGCACCGCATTGTTTGAGGGAGTTGAAGGTTAAGCATTATTGACTACAAATGACTTAAAGGATTTATTTTAAAGAATAAATCCTTTTTTACGATAAAAATACGTTTACTTAATTGAAAAGAAAAAGGAAATTTTAAAGTATGGAATGGCGGTGAGAGGGGGATTCGAACCCCCGATGCACTTTCGCACATACACGCTTTCCAGGCGTGCTCCTTCAACCACTCGGACATCTCACCATCAGGAAGTAGTGGCTGAATATAAAGATTTCATCGGCTTTCGTCAAGCGTTTTTCTGCCCTTGGTGCTTAACTGGTTAAAATAGGGGCAGTCAAAGTGAGCGGTGGATTGTTTGAGTTTTGGTACTGTGTAAAAAACAGTGTTTTTCTTTGCAAGTTTGGGGATTTCCGCTAAACTAGGCACAATTTTAATCCGTAAAAATAGATGAAAAAAGCACCGCACTTAGCCTTATGATGTATTTTGATTTGAATATCCCAACACAAGCCAATGATCACAAAATTTTAGCCAATGTTATTGCAGGTAGCGATACCTTAGCCCTTGCCGAAATTGCCCAAAGCCACCAAGGGCTTACCGTAGTGGTAACGCCAGATACGCGAAGTGCGGTGCGTTTATCGAAAGTTTTGGCGGAATTCGTTTCGCAGCCTGTTACCTTTTTCCCAGATTGGGAAACCTTGCCTTATGACAGCTTTTCGCCGCATCAAGACATTATTTCTTCACGGCTCAGTGCGTTATTCCATTTGCAAAATGCAAAAAACGGTATTTTATTTTGCCGATCAGCACGTTAATGCAAAAAATTTGCCCGCCTGAGTATTTGCAGCACAATGTGTTGTTGATTAAAAAAAGGCGATCGCATTGTGATTAACGATTTTCGTTTGAAGTTAGAAAATGCGGGTTATCGTGCGGTGGAACAGGTGCTGGAACACGGGGAATATGCACTACGTGGGGCGTTGCTCGATCTGTTTCCAATGGGAAGTGCGGTGCCTTTTCGTTTAGATTTTTTTGATGATGAGATTGATAGCATTCGTACTTTTGATGTGGATACGCAACGCACGCTGGAGGAAATTCCCTCAATTCGGTTGTTGCCCGCCCAAGAGTTCCCCACTGATCACAAAGGCATTGAATTTTTCCGCACCAAATTCCGTGAAACCTTTGGCGAAATTCGCCGTGATCCTGAGCATATTTATCAACAGGTGAGCAAAGGCACGCTGGCAGCAGGGATTGAGTATTGGCAGCCGTTGTTTTTTGAACAAATGGCCACCTTATTTGATTATTTGCCTGAACAGACATTATTTGTAGATTTTGAGAGCAATCAGCAACAAGGTGAGCGTTTTTATCAAGATTGTGAACAGCGTTATGAAAGCCGCCGTGTTGATCCAATGCGCCCTTTATTACCGCCAGATCAGCTTTGGTTGCCCATTGACCAAATTAATCATCAGCTCAAACATTTTCCTAAAATCACCTTGAAAGCGGAGAAAGTGGCGCGTGCTTCTGTGCGTCAGCAAAACTTGCCTGTGCAAGCCTTGCCAGACTTAAGCCTAAAATTACAACAAAAAGAACCGCTCTTACCTTTGCAACAATTTATGGCGCAGTTTAATGGCGATATTGTCTTTTGTGTGGAAACAGAAGGGCGGCGCGAAACCTTGCTTGATTTGCTCAATCCGCTGAAATTAAGACCAAAACAAATTGCACATCTTTCCGATTTGCAAGAAAAGCAAAGTTTGCTGATTTGTAGCCAAGATCGTGGTTTTATTGTGGATAAAAGCAAGGCTTCTCTTGCGTTGATTACGGAAACGGAATTGCTGGGCGAGCGTGTGCAACAACGCAGCCGAGATCGACAAAAATCGGTTAATCCAGATACCTTAATTCGCCATTTAGCGGAGCTTAAAATTGGTCAGCCTGTGGTGCATTTAGATCACGGGGTAGGGCGTTATGCAGGCTTGGTGACGCTAGAAAATGCAGGGATAAAATCGGAATTTTTACTGCTGCAATATGCTAATGATTCCAAGCTTTATGTGCCGGTAACCTCACTGCATTTGATTAGTCGTTATGTAGGTGGCTCGGAAGAAACTGCGCCATTGCATAAATTAGGCAGTGATGCTTGGGCGAAAAGCCGCCAGAAAGCAGCGGAGAAAATTCGTGATGTCGCCGCTGAATTGCTTGATGTGTACGCGCGCCGCGAAGCGCAAAAAGGCTTTGCCTTTCATTATGATCGTGATGAGTTTATGCAGTTTTCAGCCACTTTCCCTTTTGAAGAAACTTTGGATCAAATGACGGCAATCAATGCGGTAATTTCTGATATGACGCAACCGAAAGCGATGGATCGTTTAGTTTGTGGTGATGTGGGATTTGGTAAAACAGAAGTAGCAATGCGTGCTGCCTTTTTGGCGGTGATGAACCATAAACAAGTAGCCGTGCTTGTGCCGACCACGCTTCTTGCTCAGCAACATTACGAGAACTTTAAAGATCGCTTTGCCAACTTGCCAGTGAATGTGGAAGTGCTTTCGCGCTTTAAAACAGCGAAAGAGCAAAAAGTCCTGCTTGCTGATTTAGCGGAAGGCAAGATTGATATTCTAATCGGCACGCACAAACTGATTCAGCCAGAAGTGAAATTTAAGGATCTCGGCTTGCTGATTATTGATGAAGAGCATCGTTTCGGCGTGCGTCAAAAAGAAAAAATCAAGCAACTGCGTGCCAATGTGGATATTCTCACCCTGACGGCAACGCCAATTCCACGCACCTTAAATATGGCGATGAATGGTATTCGTGATCTTTCTATTATCTCCACGCCACCTGCGCGCCGTTTAACCATTAAAACTTTTGTGCGACAGGCTGATGATTTAATTATTCGGTGAAGCAATTTTGCGTGAAATTCTGCGTGGCGGACAAGTTTATTATTTGCATAATGATGTGGCGAGCATTGAAAATTGTGCGGAAAATCTTGCCGCACTTGTGCCTGAAGCACGCATAGTGATTGGCCACGGGCAAATGCGAGAGCGTGAATTGGAACGTGTGATGTCCGATTTTTATCATCAGCGTTATAACGTGCTAGTTTGTTCCACCATTATTGAAACAGGGATTGATGTGCCAACGGCGAACACCATCATCATTGAACGTGCGGATCGCTTTGGTTTAGCACAATTACACCAACTGCGTGGGCGAGTGGGGCGTTCGCATCATCAAGCCTATGCCTATTTGCTCACACCGCCACCAAAAGCAATGACAAAAGATGCCTTGAAACGCCTTGAAGCCTTGGAAAGTCTGGATAATCTTGGCGCAGGCTTTATGTTGGCAACGCAAGATTTAGAAATTCGCGGTGCAGGGGAATTGCTTGGTGATGAGCAAAGTGGACAAATTGAAAGCATTGGTTTTTCGTTATATATGGATCTGCTAGAAAGTGCGGTAAATGCACTGAAAGAGGGGTGTGAACCTTCTCTTGATGAACTCACCCAGCGCCAAGTTGAAATTGATTTGCGTATTCCCGCCTTACTGCCAGATGACTACCTAGGCGATGTAAATATGCGTCTTGGTTTTTATAAACGCATTGCAGGGGCAGAAAATACGCAAGAGCTTGATGAATTAAAAGTGGAGCTTATCGACCGCTTCGGGTTATTGCCACAGCCAGCCAAGAATTTATTACAAATTGCTCAACTGCGTTTGCAAGCCAAGCCATTGCAGATCATTCGCATTGAAGCAACGGCACAAGGTGGCTTTATTGAGTTTTCCCCTCAAGCAAGCCTTGACCCAACAAAATTCTTGCAGCTTATTCAGCAATCCCCTGCGGTGTATCGCTTTGACGGCCCAACAAAATTTAGGTTTCAGCGTGATTTAACCGATAATAAAGTGCGGTTGGATTTTGTTACAGAATTGCTTCAAGCGTTACAACCCTAGGCACGGAAATATAATGAATTAATGGCAAAATCGTGATAGATTAACGCCATTTTAACTTTAATGCGTTATCTCAAAAGGAGAACAAAATGTACTTAGATCAAATTAAAGCCGAGCTGAACGAAGCGCAGGACGTGCTTAATAAATTCGTCAATGATGAAAAAAATATCGAATTAATTCAACAAGCTGCATTGTTAATTGCGGATAGCTTTAAACAAGGCGGAAAAGTGCTTTCGTGCGGTAATGGTGGATCCCATTGTGATGCAATGCACTTTGCCGAAGAACTCACTGGGCGCTATCGCGAAAACCGCCCTGGTTATCCAGCCATTGCTATTTCTGATGTCAGCCATTTAAGCTGCGTGAGTAATGATTTTGGCTATGATTATGTGTTCTCTCGCTATATTGAAGCAGTAGGGCAAAAAGGCGATGTACTGTTTGGCTTATCCACTTCAGGCAATTCCAAAAATATTTTAAACGCCATTAAAGCCGCGAAAGACAAAGGAATGAAAGTCATCGCAATGACAGGCAAAGACGGCGGACAAATGGCAGGGCTTGCTGATGTAGAAATTCGCGTGCCACATTTCCGTTATGCCGATCGCATTCAAGAAATCCACATCAAAGTGATCCATATTTTAATGATGTTGATCGAATTTGAAATGGCGAAAGTGGCATAATTTATTTTTCATTTAATTTGATAAGTGCGGTACAAAATTTAATGATTTTTTACCGCACTTTAAATTTAACCAAACACATAAAATGTGTTGTGATGATAGAGTAGAGCGAGATTGAAAGGTTTATTTTTACGCATAGTGAGTGCCGTTGCCTTATTATTATGGGCCATTGATATGGTGTTCCCGTGGCAGCGCATAATGCAATCGGAAGATAACCCTTATGCAATGGTGCAAACCAAAGGCAAACTGATTGTTGGCACACTGAATAATCCTATTTCTTATTTCATTGGTTCGGAAGGCGCAACGGGGTTTGAATATGAACTGACGAAAGCCTTTGCCGATTATTTAAATGTAGAATTGGATATTCGCCCAATGGATAGCGTTCAAGCACTGTTTTCTGCGTTATCCGCTCATCAAATTGATTTAGCCGCAGCGAATTTGCTTTATCAGCCTGAAAAATTAGAACAGTTTCAGCTTGGACCGGCGTATTCTTCTGCCTCGTGGCAACTGGTTTACCGTAAAGGAGAAAATCGCCCGAATTCGCTAGCAAGATTAAATGGTCGCTTAGTGGTGGCGAAAGGCTCGGAGCTTAATATATTGCTTAACCGTTTTAAAGAGCAATATCCTGATTTGCAATGGACGACAGTAGATCAAAGCCAAGAAGAATTATTGCTGCAAGTTGCGGAAAGTAAAATAGATTACACCATTGCTAACTCAATAGATATTTCCATTACCCAACAAATTAAGCCACAGCTTGCGGTTGCCTTTGATGTTACTGATGAAGCAACCATTCATTGGTATCTGGCGAATAACACTTATAACGAACTGCAAGCCGCCTTGCTTGATTTTATGAATAATGTCATTGAAACAGGGCTTATTGCACGCATTGAAGAAAAATATTTTAATCATCTTGCGCAGTTTGATTATGTGGACACTCGTTCTTATTTAAACGCGATAGAAACAATTTTACCGAAATATGCCTATCTTTTTGATAAGTATAAAGGGGATTTGGATTGGCGCTTGTTAGCTGCTATTGCTTATCAAGAATCACATTGGAACCCAGAAGCCACTTCGCCAACAGGGGTGCGCGGAATGATGATGCTTACTAAGGCGACAGCGGAGCGAATGAAAATCAACAATCGTTTAGATGCGGAGCAAAGCATTAAAGCGGGGGCAGAATATTTGCATTTATTACTTGCGCAAATGCCAAATACCATTCGCCAAGAAGATCGCATTTGGTTTGCCTTATGTGCTTATAATATGGGACTAGGGCATTTACTTGATGTGCGCCGTTTAACGAAAAGCCTTGGCGGTGATCCTGATAACTGGCTTGATGTGAAGAAAAATCTTCCCTTACTGGCAGAAAAACGTTACTACACAAATTTAAAATATGGCTATGCGCGAGGTTATGAGGCGTTCCAATATGTGGAAAATATTCGCCGATATATGAACAGCATTGTGAATTATCACCGCGTACAGCAAAACCAAGAAGAACAAAACCAACCTTTACCACAACGCAGCAAATAATTTAGGGGTTTCCCTTAGGCTGTGAATTTTGATAGAAAATAGAGGATATTATGGCAGTAAAAAGAAAAACATTTTTGAAGAAAAACAACACTAAACTCTTCCGTTTATCACAAGTGCGAGCTTTAAGATTAAAACGTTTGAAACAGCGAAAATTCCGCTTACACGAACGCCATTCATTGCAATTTGTAGTTCAGGATATTTGTTGTTAAGGAGTGAAATGAAAAAGCATTATGTTGCCCACATAATGCTTTTTTTGTTATCGATAAATTATGCATTTTCAGCCAATAAGCGTTGAATAAGTTTGCTGTTCGCTGGGGGAAATTGGCTGGCATCAAGTTCAGATTGCGCAATCCACATTCCCTCTTGCCCTTCTCGTCCAAATGGTTCACCCACCCATTGTTCTACAAGGTAAAAAGAAAATTGAATGATCTTGGACGGATATTCAAAGGTAAAACGCTCAAATAAGCTGGCGTTGAGAATATGAATACCAATTTCTTCTTCTAGCTCTCTAGCAAGAGCTTGTTCGGGTGTTTCACCTTTATCAACTTTTCCACCGGGGAATTCTAGGGCTTGGGCAAAATCTTGTCCCTCAAGACGTTGAGTGAGATAAATCTGCCCAAATTCATTACGAATAATGCCTGCTGCTACTTGAATAATGGGTTTCGCCATTTTTCTCCTTAGGGTCTGTTGATCATTCATTTTGCATTTGAGCTATGAATGATAAACAGACTCTCTATAAAGTGCGGTAAAAAAAAAATTTTTCACCGCACTTTATGTTTTATGGATTAACTATATTTCGCCGCGCGATTGCCGTGGCAATGTTTATATTTCTTACCAGAACCGCAAGGGCAAGGTTCATTACGCCCAATCTTACGATCTGATGGTGGCAATGGTGCTTGCTCTCCTTGAGCTTGCTGATCATCAGCGGTGTTATATTGCATTTTTGCTTGCTCACGCGCGGCCATTTCTTGCTGCAATTTCTCCGCTTGCTCAATTTCTTCTTGAGTACGAATTTGAACTCGGCTTAAGGTGGTAATCACACTTAATTTCAAGGAATCAAGCATATCCGTGAACATTTGGAAAGATTCTTTTTTATATTCTTGTTTTGGATCTTTTTGCGCATAGCCACGCAAGTGAATACCACGGCGTAGGTGATCCATTGCAGATAAATGTTCTTTCCAAAGTTCATCAAGGGTTTGCAGCATTACGCCTTTTTCAAAATGACGCATTGACTCTGAGCCAACCAATTCTTCTTTACGTTTATATTCTGCAACGGCTGCGTCAATAATACGTTCGCGCAAGGTTTCTTCGTGCAAGGCATTATTTTCTTCCAACCATTGGCTGATTGGTAAGTCTAAAGCGAAATCTTGTCTTAAACGCTGTTCTAGCCCTGGAATATCCCACATTTCTTCTAAGGAATTTGGTGGAATATATTGATCAATCACGCTGTTGAAGACATCTTGGCGGATCACTTCAATGGTGTCAGCGATGTTTTCGTTATCCAACAGCTCATTACGTTGTTGATAAATCGCGTGGCGTTGATCGTTGGCAACGTCATCAAATTCTAATAGATTTTTACGACCGTCAAAGTTATGCGCTTCAACTTTTGCTTGCGCAGAAGCGATCACTTTCGTGAGCAATTTCGATTCCATTGCTTCACCTGGTGTGCTGAAGGCTTTGCGCATCATATTGAGCTTACCTTCGTTTAAGTAAATACGCATTAACGCATCGTCTAAGGATAAGTAAAAACGTGATGAACCTGGGTCACCTTGGCGGCCTGAACGTCCACGCAACTGGTTATCAATACGGCGTGACTCGTGGCGTTCCGTACCAATAATATGCAAGCCACCCGCTTGTTTTACAATATCGTGGCGTTCTTGCCATTTGGCTTTGATTTCTTCAATTTGCGCTTCTGTTGGGTTATCCAATTTTGCCACTTCAGCTTTCCAGTTACCGCCAAGCACAATATCTGTACCACGTCCTGCCATATTGGTGGCAATGGTTACGGCCCCCGGATAACCTGCATTAGCAATAATTTCCGCTTCTTGGGCGTGGAATTTTGCGTTTAATACGCTATGTTTAATGCCAGCTTTGGTTAAAGCATCAGATAACAATTCCGATTTTTCAATAGACGCCGTTCCCACCAACACGGGTTGGTTGCGCGCAATACAATCCTTAATTTCTTCAATAATCGCAGCAAATTTGTATTGTTCATTTTCAAACATTAAATCTGTGCGATCATCGCGAATCATTGGGCGATTAGTTGGGATCACAATGGTTTCCAAACCATAAATTTGTTGGAATTCAAAGGCTTCGGTGTCCGCTGTTCCTGTCATTCCGGCTAATTTTTCATAAAGACGGAAATAGTTTTGGTAAGTGATAGAAGCGACCGTTTGGTTTTCATTTTGGATTGGTACACCTTCTTTTGCTTCAATGGCTTGGTGTAAACCTTCTGACCAACGGCGGCCTGCCATTGTACGCCCTGTATGTTCATCAACAATGATAATTTCACCATCTTTTACGATGTAATCCACATCACGTTCAAACAATGTATGAGCGCGCAATGCGGCATAAACGTGATGTAACAACGTGACTTTAGCAGGGGAATACAGAGATTCGGTTTCTTGCATCAGGCCTTGATCGATCAGCCATTGCTCGATTTTTTCTTGCCCACGTTCTGTGAGATACGCCTGTTTGCTTTTCAGATCTAAAGTGTAATCGCCATCACCTTGGTATTCTTCGGTGTCTTCTTTATCTTGTTTGATTAAATGAGGAATCAATTTATCAATGGCAATATAAAGTTCTGAACTGTCTTCCGCAGGCCCAGAAATGATCAACGGTGTACGTGCTTCATCAATCAAAATAGAATCCACTTCATCGACCAAAGCATAATAAAGCTCTTTTTGGAAGCGATCTTGTGCTGAATGAGCTAAATTATCACGCAAATAATCAAAGCCTAATTCACTGTTAGTGGCATAGGTAATATCCGCAGCATAGGCAGCACGTTTTTCTTCCGCTGGCAAACCCGGCACGTTTACCCCAACGGTCATTCCTAAAAATTCAAATAATGGGCGGTTAGTTTCCGCATCGCGGCGCGCAAGGTAATCATTCACCGTAACAACGTGAACGCCTTTTCCTGTTAAAGCATTAAGATAGCAAGGCAAGGTTGCAGTAAGGGTTTTCCCTTCCCCTGTGCGCATTTCTGCGATGCAACGATTATTCAGCACCATACCGCCAATGAGCTGCACATCAAAATGGCGCATACCGAGTACACGCTTACTCGCTTCACGTACGGTGGCAAAGGCTTCTGGCAATAAGCTTTGTAGGCTTTCGCCGTTTTTTAAGCGCTCACGAAATTCTGCTGTTTTGCCTTGCAACTGTTCATCGCTTAAGGCTTCAAACTCCGGCTCCATTTTGTTAATTTTGATTACTTGTTTATTCAAACGGCGCAGAATGCGATCATTGCGGCTACCAAAAATTTTTGTAAAAATAGTTCTAAACATAATTTTATTTCTTTTATATCAATAGGTTAAATTCAATTTCAGCAGTCGCTGAAATCAGTTAAAAGGTATTTACTAGAAAGAAAGGCTAAGCCGTAGGGCCAGCACGGATCGGCGTGGCGGCACTGAGTACAGGAAAAACAAAGTGCGGTGCTTTTTTAGTGAGAATTTTCGGTGCAACAAAACTTTTTTTGCTTGGTTTTTGTTGCTGTTGAATAATTTGTTTGTGGGCAACCAGCTGATGACAAGCAAGCTGTTGCATTTGACGTTGTTCACGGGAATAATTTTCACAGGCAAGCCCAGCATTTTCCACGCTTTGCGCATTAGGCAAGGCAAAGATCGCAATCATACTAAGTAGTAATTGCGACCAAAAATTCTGTGTGCTTTTAGATGAAATCATTCGCTAACTTATTTTTAATTAAAAATTCGCTGTTATTGTAGCGGAAAATCACTACAATGTCTTATTCTGATGTGTAATATTAGGGCAAAAAAGCCGAAAACAAGCGATGCGATACAGTAAACCAACCAACGTACAAGATGTGCTAGAAAATTCCAGCCTAGGCAAAATTATGCAAAAAGGCATTTTGTTACAACAGCTGAACGAGCAAGTAGAACGCCTATTTCCCAATCAATTTAAAGGCTTTTATCGCGTTGCCAATCTTTCCGAAACCACGTTAGTGATTGAAGTAGCAAATGCGATGGTGCGCCAAAGTTTGTTATTCAAAGAAAAAGATCTCTTGGCGAAAGTGCAGGGCCTAAATCCGCAAATTCAGCAACTTCAATTTAAAGTCAATCCCGCCTTAATCACTCAGCCACGTTGAGTTTTTGCCCGTGAAAGCTGGCGATCATCTCATTCACCTTAATCCGCTTGTGCGAAGCTTGGCTGATTGAGCGTTGCACTTTTAAGCGTTTGATTTTCGCCCCTTGGTAAATTTGACGGGTAAACTTGGTATCGTGATTAGAAATTAACACCGGAATTTGTCGTTCCCTTGCGGTGCGGTGCGCCAATTCAGCCAAGGCTTGCTGATGATCTAAGGAAAATTCATTGCCAGCATAACTGGTGAAATTGCTTTCTTGTTTGAGCGGTGCATAAGGCGGATCGCAATAGATCACCGAATTTTCATCAGCAAATTTAAAGGCTTCGTGAAAATCTGCGCAAATAAACACCGCACTTTGTGCTTTATGGGCAAAATAGCGTAGCTCAATTTCGGGGAAATAATGGGTTTTATAGCGTCCAAATGGTACGTTAAACTCATTTTTGCTGTTGTAACGACATAAGCCATTAAAGCCAAAACGATTGAGATACAAAACAGTACGGAACGCTCAAAGTTATTGGTGGATTGATTAAACTGAGCGCGCCGCGCGTAATAATAGTCTGGTGTATTCGCATCAGGGTGAAAAAGACCGTTTTCACAGCTTCGATATACAAATTGACATCTTGTTTAACGGTGTTAAATAGATTGATCAAATCCGCATTAATATCCACCAAATATAACGTTCAAATTGGCTATTTAAAAAGACTGCCCCTGCCCCCACGAAAGGTTCAATAAGACATTGTTTTTTCTTAGGAAATAATTTATTGATTTGATCCGTAAGACGAAACTTTCCCCCCGCCCATTTTAGAAAAGGGCGGTATTTTTGTTGTGGGAAAATTGTCGCATCAGGATACATTGAGATTAGTCAGTTTGTGTGCAACGTGCAATGGCTGCAAGAACAAGCTCTTTGTTGCTATCGCTTGCCACATAAGCTTGCCCAAGAGATTTTAACAACACAAGGCGTAACTTGCCTGCTAGCACTTTTTTATCGCGCATCATATGCGGTAAATAATCTTCGGGTTGCATTGTATCTGGCGAAAGGGTTGGCAAATTAGCACGCGCAAAGAGCTTTTCTAAACGCCCTACATCTTGCACCGATAAATCCCCTAACATTTCAGAAAGCGCAGCCGCCATCATTGAGCCAGCGGCCACCGCTTCACCGTGTAGCCATTGCCCATAGCCTAAATGGGTTTCAATGGCGTGGCCAAAAGTATGGCCTAAGTTGAGCAATGCGCGATCACCTTTTTCTGTTTCATCTCTTGCCACCACGTCCGCTTTAATTTGACAACAACGTGCGATACATTGCTGCAACGGCGTTTGTTCAAGGGCAACCAATTCATCAATGTGCTGTTCTAGCCATTCAAAGAAAGGATAATCTAAAATCGCGCCATATTTAATCACTTCCGCCAAGCCTGCATTGACTTCGCGTTTTGGCAAGGTATTCAAGGTGAGCGTATCGACAATCACGGTGCAAGGCTGATAAAACGCCCCGATCATATTTTTACCTAAAGGGTGATTAACGGCGGTTTTCCCCCCCACAGAAGAATCCACTTGTGCAAGTAAGGTAGTTGGAATTTGGATAAAACGCACACCACGTTGATAACTGGCTGCGGCATAGCCCACGACATCACCAATCACACCACCACCTAGAGCAATTAAGGTGGTATCGCGGCCGTGATTTTTTTCTAATAAGGCGGTAAAAATTAGATTAAGCGACTCAAGATTTTTGTATTGTTCCCCATCAGGCAATAACAGGTGATCAACCTGACAACCCAATTCCGTCAAGGTTTTCGTTACCTGCGCAAGATAATGTTGTGCAATAGTTGGATTGCTCACGATCATCACTTTATCACCTGATTTTAGGGGATAAACACTCGGATCAGAAAGCAGGCCTGCGCCGATATAAATAGGATAACGGCGTTCTTTTAATTCAACATTTACGCACAACATCATTTTTTCCTTTTGCTTAATTAGCCGTTGATATTTTCAATTAAATCAACAATTTGATTTGCCATTACTTTGGCACTTTGATCATCAGTAGGTAAGGTAATATCCGCCACTTCTTGATAAAGCGGATTACGAATTTTTGATAGATCTTCTAGCACTTGACGCGGATCTTCCACATCTTGCAATAATGGACGTTTTTTATCACGTTGAGTACGTTGGAATTGTTTTTCCACTGTGGTTTCTAAATAGATCACAATGCCACGCGCAGAAAGGTGATTGCGGTTTTCTTTTGACATCACCGCACCGCCGCCTGTGGAAAGCACAATGCCTTGTTTTTGTGTTAATTCATTAATAATACGTTCTTCGCGTTTGCGGAAGCCTTCTTCACCTTCAACATCAAAAATCCAGCTAATGTCAGCGCCAGCACGTTGTTCAATTTCCGCATCTGTATCAATAAAATCCATTCCTAACATTTGCGCTAATTGACGACCAATAGTGCTTTTCCCTGCTCCCATTGGGCCTACTAAGAAATATTACGTTTCTCTGCCATTTTTCGTTGTTCTTCTTTAATAAATTTAAAATAATTGATCTTTCCGACAAATAAAAGACAACCACAAAATCAAATATGGTTGCTAAAAGATCACCCAAAAATAATGGGGATTATCTCAATAAATGCCCACCTTTTTCAACCGTCAAAGCAGATTTATTTACCAGATTTGTGCGAAATCTTGCTAGAAGATGACGAAGTGCGGTGATTTTTTGGCGGATTTTTCACCGCACTTTAGTTTTTCT
>NZ_PQVI01000154.1 GCF_002921145.1 Avibacterium endocarditidis | reverse complement strand
GTTATCTTCATTTTTGTAGTATAGCATTGTTGCTAATCTACTACAGCCCACTTTTTTGCTTCATGAAAATATTTCTGCTACACCTAATGATGCGGAAATCCCTTTTCTCATTGCTTTTAAAATTTATCTTCTTTAACGCCAAATCTCTTCGCTGCAATAAATTCAAGCATAAAAATCGCCTTAACGGCGGTATTTACAAATAAAGAAGCGATTTACTCTGCTTTTACCATATTTTCTGCTAATTCAGCTTGAAGTTTTGTAACTCCGCAGTTGCAGCAGTGGTTTTCTGTTTTCTCTTGTACCGCTTTAGTGGCTTCAGGCGTTGCATTATTCATTAATGCTAAACCGTCTTTTGCAAGCTCTGAAGTTAAGGTTAATACCGATTGCATTTTATCTTTTAACTGTTTGATTTCAGGGCTTTTAATATCTAAAGCATTCAAACTTTTTTGCACTTCTGCGTTTCTTGCACTTAATGCGTTCATTGCATCCGCAATTTGTTTCTCATCTCCAGATGATAGTTTTTGCATATATTCTTGATGAAAAGCAACTTGGCTTTGCTGATTTGCCACGCTCCACTCAACTAATTTTTGATAA
This sequence comes from Avibacterium endocarditidis, assembly GCF_002921145.1. GTDB lineage: Bacteria > Pseudomonadota > Gammaproteobacteria > Enterobacterales > Pasteurellaceae > Avibacterium > Avibacterium endocarditidis. Next base: position 8,094 of record NZ_PQVI01000154.1, on the reverse strand, counting down.
TCTAGTTCTGGATCCGCTTTATTACACGCTACAACAAAAAGAGCAAAAATAACAGCCGTACCTAATTTGATGATTTTATTCATTGTATTTTCCTTTAAATAATAAACAAAATAATATCTTAGTTATATACTCATTCTCATAGAGAACGGGATATTTTAATCTGTCTACTGAGAAATTGCCAAGCAATATAGTTAAAAGCTTTGTAAAGATTTGAGCAAAACTTCACCAAACTCTTTTCGCCAACCCTGTAACAAATCAGGTAAATCATTCGGATCTTGCTGTTTTATCCAGCACCATTTCATCAAACTTTCTAAGCCTCGTTTACTCGAAATGACTTCTATCGGCAGTTCTGCTGGGGTAATTTCTTTTAATTTCTGCTGCAAAATTTTTAGCCCAGAACGATAACGTGGATCATCAACCAAACGAACAATTCGTGACGGATATTCTTCTTTTGCTGTGCGTTTTGCTTTTTCAACAAGCTGCAACATTTTTTTACCATTCACCCGCACTTCCATTGGTAGCAAGCCTAAATCAAGCAGCTCCGAAGTATGCTTAGGAAAATGTTTTGCCACAAGCCATAAATGCTCACTTTTTACAATAAAATTCAGGGCAATATCGCGTTTTATTCCTTGTTCCACACGCCATTTGGCTAATAATTTTAACGCCATCAACTCCCTTTCATTCAGTTTCCAGCTATTTGGAATATCTAAATAGGCTGTATCGGATGATTTAGTTTTCTGGCATTTTTCCAATAAAAATTCGCACTCATTTTGCACCGCACTTTGCCACGGTGTTTGTGCCAAGTGTTGCTGCATTTCCTCATATAAAGGAATTAAATACCATACATCTGCCGCAGCGTAACGTAACTGCACTTCCGACAACGGACGAGCTAGCCAATCAGTACGTGAAGCGCCTTTGTCTAATTCCAGCTCAAAATAATGATAAATCAAACTGGCAAATCCCATTGAACGACCAAAGCCTAAAAAATGGCTCATCACTTGTGTGTCAATTAACGGCGTAGGTAATTGTTTGAAATAATGGTGAAAAATCTCCAAATCTTCCTTGCACGCGTGCAACACTTTCACCACATTTTGATCGGATAGTAAGTTAATAAAAGGAGAAAAATCATCAATCGCCAACGGATCAATCAAACTAACTTGCTCACCATCATAAAGCTGAATTAGCCCCAGTTTAGGGTAAAAGGTTCGGGTACGAATAAACTCCGTATCCAACGCCACACAAGATTTCTCTCTTGCTCGCTGGCATACTTCTGCTAGCACAATATCCGAAGTAACTATTTGAAAGTGCGGTGGATTTTATTTCTTTTTATTGCTGGCATAATTTTATTCCATCACTTTTACAATACAAAAGCGGACAATCGTCCGCTTTTATTGCTATTCAAGTAAATTAAGCAAATTTAATTTGCTGGTCGTTTGGCTAATTCTTCATCGCGCAGTACGCGGCGCAGAATTTTACCTACATTGGATTTTGGTAATTCATCTCTAAATTCAATGTCTTTCGGTACTTTATAGCCGGTGAGATGCTGGCGGCAATGTTGGCGTAGCTCATCACGCGTCAAACTTTCATCTTTTTTCACCACAAACACTTTAATGGTTTCGCCTGACACTTCATTTGGTACGCCAATGGCCACCACTTCTGCCACTTTGTAATTGAGCATAATCACATCTTCAATTTCATTTGGATACACATTAAAGCCTGAAACCAAGATCATATCTTTTTTGCGATCTACAATGCGTAAGCTGTAAGATTCGTCCATCACCACAATATCGCCAGTGGCAAGCCAGCCGTCTTTCAGTACTTCTGCTGTGGCTTCAGGGCGCTTCCAATAACCTTGCATCACCTGATCACCTTTCACCCAAAGCTCCCCTGGTTCACCAAGTTGAGCTTCTTCGCCATTGTCTTTGATGATTTTAATATCCGTATTCGGCACGGGAACACCAATAGTGCCGTTGTGTTTCACCACATTGATTGGACAAGCGGCAATCAATGGCGAACATTCTGTCATTCCATAGCCTTCAATAATGTTACAACCGGTGGTTTCGTGCCAACGAGTTGCCACAGATTGCTGAATGGCCATTCCCCCACCAACGGAAAGTTTTAATTGTGAAAAATCGATTTCTTTGAAATTTTCATTATTCAACAAAGCGTTAAATAAGGTGTTTACCCCAGTAATGGCAACAAAGCGATATTTTTTCATCTCTTTGACAAAACCATCAATATCACGCGGATTAGTAATCAGAACGGCAGTAACCCCTAACTCAATAAATAATAGGCAATTTACCGTTAAAGCAAACACGTGATAAAGGGGTAACGCGAGAATGGCTTTACGCTCTCGAGTGTGATCACCCACGAAAGGATAGGCAATCCATTTTGCCTGAAATACATTGGTAATAATATTGTGATGAGAAAGCATTGCGCCTTTGGCAACGCCTGTTGTGCCACCCGTATATTGTAAGAAAGCAAGATCATTACCTGTTAAATGCGGACGCACATATTGACGATATTTGCCCACAGCCAGCACTTCACGGAACGTTACGGCGTGCGGTAATTTATATTTTGGCACGAGCTTTTTAATGTATTTCACCACGAAATTCACCAGCGTGCGCTTACCAAAAGAAAGCTGATCGCCCATTCGGGTTAAAATAACGTGTTTCACTTCTGTATTGAACACCACTTTTTCAAGGGTTGAAGCGAAATTTGACACCACCACAATGGCTTTTGCGCCGCTGTCTTGTAGCTGATGTTCTAGCTCTCTTGGCGTGTAAAGGGGATTAACATTCACCACCACCATTCCAGCGCGTAAAATACCAAATAGCGCAATAGGATATTGCAATAAATTTGGCATCATCAATGCCACAGGATCGCCTTGTTGTAACTTCAATTCATTTTGCAAATAAGCAGCAAAGGCGCGGCTACGCTCTTCTAATTTACGAAAGGTCAGGACTTGCCCCATATTAATATAAGCAGAGCGATCAGGGTGTTTGCGCACCGCCTTATCAAACATATCTAAAATATTTTCATAGGCGGAAGTATCCAGTTCCCTTTCTGCACCTTCTGGATAATTGATAAACCAAGGCTTTTCCATTTGTTATCCTTATTATTTTTATTAAATCTTACGGATTTTATCACTAGCTCACGAATGTGCCAAATGCTGATGCGTTATTCACGCCCAGGTAACTTTTTCCAAGTGACTTCATTGCGCAAATAAACTGGCTCAATTTCCACCGCACTTATCCATTGTTTCTGCCAGTAATAAGGCAAGGCTAAAGGCAACATTGCTTTGGCAGAAGGCAAGGTGATGTCGGAATCTTTCGCCCAATCTAATGCGGCAAGTTGCGGATAAGCCTGCCAGCCAGTTCCCACTTTAACGCAATCTTCCATTTGTTGAGCCTGCTGAAGCACGGCTTCTGGGGTGCAAACTCGCTCGCTCACTAATGCTTGCCAATCAAAAAACTCGCCGAAATCTGACCGCACTTTTTGCGCCTGAAGCTGGCTAAAATAGACTTCATTCATTCTGGCATCAATAGCGCATAGCACCTGTGTTGTGCCATATTGCTCATAGGCTTGCTGTGCCATTGTGGTGAGATTAGAAATAGGAATCACTGGCAAATCTGCGCCTAATGCTAAGCCTTGCGCAATGCCTGCGCCCACGCGCACACCAGTAAAACTACCCGGGCCACGTCCAAAAACCAAGGCATCAACTTGATTGAGTGTAACACCAGACTGGCTTAAAATTTCATCCACCATTGGCAAAATGCGCTTTGTGTGCGTGCGTTGCGCCAATTCGTCTAAATGGGTAATTTCCCCTTTATGCAATAAGGCAACGGAACAAGCTTCCGTTGAAGTATCTAAAGCAAGTAAAGTTGTCATTATTTTTTCTCTGTTAAAAATTGGATTACGTTGTTTAAATCTCGGGTTCGTTTAGCATTAGGCAAACTTTTCAAGAAAGTTTCACCGTAGGATCGCATCACCAAACGGCTATCACAAATAATCACCGCTCCGCGATCGGTAACATCACGGATCAAACGCCCCACCCCTTGTTTTAAGGTGATCACCGCTTCGGGAATTTGGATCTCATTAAACGGATCTTTGCCCTGCAAGCGACAATCTTCCATTCGAGCTTTCAGCAAAGGCTCATCAGGCGCGGTAAAGGGTAATTTATCAATAATCACTAAGGAAAGGGCATCGCCGCGCACATCTACCCCCTCCCAGAAACTGGAAGTGGCGACCAACACGGCGTGAGATTGGGTGGTAAATTGTTCTAATAATTTGCTTTTTGCCGTTTCCCCTTGCAGTAACACGGTTAAATCACTGTGTTCACGGAAAAAATCCGCCAGCCCACGCATCATTGAATAAGAGGTACAAAGTACAAAACAGCGCCCCTGATTTTTTTCGATGATCGGCAATAACATTTGCCCGAGCTGCGTTTGCGTGTGCGATTGGTTCAAGGCTGGCAGGAAACGTGGCACGCATAATAGGGCTTGTTCAGGATAATTAAACGGACTCGGCAAAATTTTCTGCTCGGCATTTTGAATGCCTAAACGTTGGCAAAAATGCTGAAAATTGCCCCCCACTTCTAAGGTAGCAGAAGTAAAAATCCACGCGGCTTCTTTTTGGCTGAGCTGTTCACCAAATTTATCTGCCACGGTGAGCGGGGTGATATGCAAGCCAAAGCCACGCCCCATAGTTTCATACCAATAACAATATCCGACCAAATGGGTTTCTTGCAGACGTTTTAAAATCACCTGAATACTGGCAATGCGTTCAAAAATGCTGTCTAGGGTTTGCGAGCGACCTAGCGCAAGTTTCACCACATCAGCTAAAAATGCCAATTTTTCTTGCAATAATTCTACGCATTTTTGCACCGCACTTTTATCTGTGGAATGTGCCATTGCAGGCTGAGAATTTACAGGCTGATAGAGCTCGCGCCAGTTGCCACGGCGATTGCCCTCACCCAATAATAAACGAAAATCTTGCACCACCTTGAGCAAGGTATCCGCCGCCACGCCAAGCTGTTTCATATCTTTTAATTCTGTACGATAAACAATATTGGCATCTTTGCATAAATCAAATAATTGACGTGAAGTCAGGGAAATGCCGAAATATTGGCTCGCCACATCAGCAATTTGATGGGCTTCATCAAAAATAATCGCCTGTGCATTGGGGATCAGCTCGCCAAAGCCGCTTTCTTTTACCGCCATATCGGCAAAAAATAAATGATGATTCACCACCACCAAATCGGCATTTAAGGCTTTTTTACGCGCCGCCGCCACATAGCAATCGCCATAATTCGGGCACTCGGAGCCTAAGCAACTTTCTGTGGTGCTGGTAAGCTGTGGCAAAATCGGGCTGTCTTCCGCAATTTCCACACATTCGCTTAAATCCCCTGTCTTAGTGGCATTGTTCCATTTTCGCACTTTAGCCAGATCTGCTAACACCGTGCGATCGCCCAATACCCCTTGTGCAATCAGCTGATCCAAACGTTCAAGGCAAAGATAATTAGCTCGCCCTTTTAAAAGCGCGATTTTGCCCGTATAACCCAACGCTTTTTTAATAGCAGGAAGATCACGATTAAATAATTGATCTTGCAGATTTTTTGAACCCGTAGAAATAATGGTTTTCTTGCCTGCAAGCAACGCAGGCACTAAATACGCAAAGGTTTTCCCCGTGCCTGTTCCTGCTTCCACCACAAGGGCTTGCTTATGTGAAATCGCCTGCGCCACGGCTTGCGCCATTTCTAACTGCTCGGCTCGGGGGCGAAATCCTTTAATATGCTGACTCAGCACGCCCGTTTCCGCAAAGGCGTTAATCACATTTTGGCTATCCATTTGTTCAATTCGGGGTTAAGGTAAATAAAATTAGCGGTTATTCTAACAGAAAAACGCTATACAGTGTTGTACTGGATAGCGTTATTGTTAATTTACAAATCAAAAAATATTGAATGCGACATTCTGTGGTAACATAGCACATCAATTTTTTATGGATAATAGAATGCAATTAAAAAATAGTCTAAAACTCGGTTTATTAAGTGCGGTGCTTTTTTGCTTATTTCTTGTAAAGACCAAACTGCCAACATCGGCAGCCAAGCCCCTGATATTGCGGCTTTTGATTTGCAAGGCAACGAGGTGGAATTGAGCCAATTTGCGGGGAAAAAATTGCTCATCAATTTTTGGTCAGAAACCTGTGGCATCTGCATTGTTGAAATGAAATTATTACAGCAATTTTCCCAAAGCTATCCCGAGAGCTTACAACTTTTAGCCATTAATATTGATGGTGAACGCGGTAACACGCAAGCTGTCGCAGAAAAAAATCAACTCACACTGCCGATTGCCAAAGATCAGCTTAATATCACGGCTGAACGTTATCAGTTGGTTGGCACACCGACCTCATTCGTGCTTGATCCTAAAGGAAAAATCCTTTATAAATTCGAGGGCTTAATCCCTGAAGATGAATTACGAAAACTATTTGAGGAAAAATAATGAAAGGTTACGCTTCTACTCTATTTTTTATTGCAGGCTCGTTATTGGCACTCAACAGCCACGCTAATGAAAGCCTTGAGCATACACAAAAAATTTTTAATCGCTCTTGTGCAATGTGCCATGGCAAACAAGGGGAAAAATCAGCATTAAATCAATCCGCAATTATCAATAGCTTAAAAACTGAAGAAATTCTCACCGCACTTGAAAAACGTAAGGCGGGGGAGATTGTCGGTGCAGGAAATGCGGCGAAATCTCGTTTAAGTGAAGAAGAAATGAAAGGATTAGCGGAATATATTCCAACATTGAAAAAATAACATTAATGAAAAATCGGGCTACGTTGAATAGCCCGATTTTTTTATCTCATATTATCCCTTAGATTTCGTACAAACTTTTAGTAAGAAATAACCACCGACTGCTGAAATGGCAGAGCCAAGTAAAATACCGACTCGAGCAAAGCTTGCCATTTCACTTGCCCCATCGCCACCAAAGGCAAGACCTGCTAAGAACATTGACATGGTAAAACCAATACCGCAGAGCAAGGCAATGGCGAAAATCTGTTTAAAATTAATTCCTTCAGGCAATTTTGCAATACGGAATAATACTGAGAGATAACTAAACAAAAAGACACCCAGTGGTTTTCCCAGTAATAGCCCTAAGATTACGCCTAAGGTGAGTGGTGAACTTAAGGTGTCTAACCCCATTCCGGATAAGGATACGCCTGCGTTGGAAAAGGCGAATAACGGTAAAATAAAGAAAGAACACCAAGGGGCTAAAATATGTTCCATATCGTGCAACACTTTTCTGCCGTTTTTGCCTTTGAGCGGAATACTGAAACCGATGATAACGCCTGCAAGCGTGGCGTGTACGCCTGATTTCAGCACGGATACCCATAACACTAAGCCGACAATCACATAAGGCCCTAAATTGGATATTTTAAAACGGTTAAGCAAAATCAAGCCCACAATGGCAATACTGGCAAGAATTAAGGCGCGGGTACTTAAATCCTGTGAAAAGAACAAGGCAATCACAATAATCGCGCCTAAATCATCAATAATCGCCAATGCAAGCAAAAACACTTTTAATGCGAAAGGAACACGGCTACCAAGCAAACCTAACACCCCCAGTGCAAAGGCGATGTCTGTTGCCATTGGAATTGCCCAGCCGTCTTGATATTGCGGAGTATCCTTAGTAACAAACCAATAAATCGCCGCTGGCACAACCATTCCCCCCAAGGCAGCAACGGCAGGGAAAATGGCTTTTTGATAACTTGAAATTGCCCCTGTGAGCAATTCGCGTTTTACTTCCAATCCCACCAGTACAAAAAACACGGCCATAAAGCCATCATTCACCCACATTAAGAGTGGCTTGTTAATTTGCACAATCGAACCAAATTGGATCACCACTGGTGCATCAAGAAAACTAAAATAAAAACGGCTTAACGGTGTATTTGCCAATAAAATTGCAAACGCAGCGAAAAATAGTAGTAACATTCCGCTGGCAGCTTCTAATTTCATAAAGTATCGAATGTATCGAACCATTAATCTCTCCTAGTAAAATAACGGGCTTGAAAGTATCCCCCCCCCAAATGGATACA
>NZ_PQVI01000153.1 GCF_002921145.1 Avibacterium endocarditidis | reverse complement strand
ACCTGTGCCTTCGCAAGGTACGACAAGTTCAATGGGCGCACCTTGTTGTTTTTCAAAAGAATAATTTTGTAAAAAACCGATACCAATCGCAGTTTCTCCCCTTGCTGTGTTGCGTGATGGGGCTGTTCCTGCTTTTGGATATTGTGAAATATTTTGATGGATTTGTTTTAGGTAATCAAAGGCTTTACCTTCTCCCCAAAGTTGCGTGAAAGTGGCAATGGCGGTGTAAGCTGTGCCAGAACTTTGTGGATCAGCAATTTGTACTTCATTTTTTAAGCGAGGATCTAACAGATCTTTCCAGCATTTTGGTATTTCTGTAATACCTAGTTTCTTCAAACGTTCTGTATTAACGCCAAAACCTAAAACACCCATATAAATAATAGAACTTTTTCCATTGCCAAGTTTTTGGAATTGGGTCATTACTTCATTGCGTTTCGGGAAATCATAAGACGCAATTAAGCCTAACTCACCTGCTTGGAGGTGGGTATCAAAAGGGCCGCCAACCCAAACATCTGCTTGAGGATTATTTTTCTCAGCTTCCATTTTGGCAAGGGTACTGCCAGAGCTATTACGAATAAAGGAAGTTTTTACATTGTATTTTTTCGCAAATCCTTGCACTGCCTTTTCGCATACAATATTCTGCGCACTACAATAAACCACCAATCGCCCTCCAGCGAAAGCCATATTAGAAAGACTTAATCCTGCTAATAATAGACTAGCTAAAATTAGATTGGACGTTACTTTTTTCATTACCCACCTCACTATGACAAAACTATTTACTGCGCCAATTTAACTTCATTAACCCATTTGTTAATCAAGCGTTTGCGTTCGTCTGATGCACCGTATTTCTCAAAATCATAATTGATGAGATTAAGCTTGGTTGGATCAAACGCGGTTGGTGATTGTTCGGCGGTGGTGTTGGTCAGTGTTTGGAAAGCGCGGCCTTTTTTCCACGCTAATTCTTGGCCTTCTTTTGATAATGCCCAATCCACGAATAATTTGGCGTTATCTAAGTTACGCGCGCCTTTTAAGATGCTCACACCACCAAGTTCATAACCTGTGCCTTCGCAAGGCACGACTAATTCAATTGGCGCGCCCTGTTGTTTTTCAAGGGCGTAATCGTGTAGGAAGCCAATCCCTACTGTGGTTTCACCTCTGGCTGTGTTGCGTGAAGGGGTGATACCCGATTTAGTATATTGAGAAATGTTCGGGTGAAGTTGTTTGAAGAAATCAAAGGTTTGATCTTCGCCCCATAATTGCACAAAGGTAGCAATGGCGGTGTATGCAGTGCCTGAACTTTGTGGATCGGCCACTTGAATTTCCCCTTTTAAGCGTGGATCGGTTAAGTCTTTCCAGCATTTTGGCACCTCTGTGATGCCTAGTTTTTTCAAGCGTTCAATGTTTACTCCAAAGCCTAAAATCCCCATATAAATGGCGGACGTGTAGTTGCCTTTGACTTTAGCAGGATCTTGGAATCTTGGCATAATTTGATCGACATTTGGCGAGCGGTAGGCTTCTAATAAACCCAGTTCGCCGGCTTGAGATTGTGGATCGAGCGTGCCGCCATACCACACGTCAGCTTGTGGATTTTTCTTTTCCGCTTCAATTTTCGCAAAGGTACTGCCTGAACCATTACGGATAAAAGACGTTTTCACATCATATTTTTTGCCGAAAGCTTGGGTTTCAGCTTCACACATTTCATTTGTGGCGCTGCAATATACCACCAAGCGTCCTTTGGCTTGCGCTTGCATACTGAAGATTAAGGCGGAAGTGGCAAGTGCGGTGGAAATTGCGAGAGAAATTGCTTTACATTTCATTGTGGTACTCCTTATGGTTTGGCGGAAAATCGCCTAGATCATTGATTAATCTAAATTAAATGAGCCTAATCCTATCCGAATGGAGTAAAAAATGCTGTGAACCACTTCACAAAATGAGAGATTTCTTTCGTTTTATTTCGTCAAAAGGGTGAAATTCTTAGAGGCTGTAGATAGCTCAAATGCAAAATGAATTATCAACAGCCCTATAAAAAAGCGAAATTTTTCTTTATAATTCTAAAATCACTGTAACTCCTCTATTTGAGCCATATTATGTCAGACCAAGATTGCATTATTATCGCTATCGCAGGGGCTTCCGCCTCAGGAAAAAGCCTTATTGCCTCCCACCATTCATAAAGAACTTCGTGATGAGCTAAGTTGCGAAGACATTGGCATTATTTCTGAAGATAGCTACTACAAAGATCAAACCCACCTTGCTTTTGAAGAGCGCATTAAAACCAATTACGACCACCCAAATTCAATGGATCGCGATTTGTTGTTACAACATTTGCGTGCCTTAAAAGCAGGGCAAGCGGTGGATATTCCCGTTTATAGCTATGTGGAACACACGCGCACGGGGGAAACCACTCATTTCAAGCCGAAAAAAGTGATTATTTTAGAAGGCATTTTGTTGCTCACGGACGAACGCATTCGCCAAGAAGCGAGTATTTCTGTATTTGTGGATACGCCGTTAGATATTTGTTTTATCCGCCGTTTAAAACGTGATATGGAAGAGCGTGGGCGTTCTTTGCAATCGGTAGTGGATCAATATCGTGCTACTGTGCGTCCTATGTTCTTACAATTTATCGAGCCGTCTAAACAATATGCCGATATTGTTGTTCCACGCGGTGGAAAAAACCGTATTGCAATCAATATGTTAAAAGCACAAATTAGACACCTGCTGAAAAGCAAATAGGGGGCAAAATGAGATTGTGTGATACCGACATTGAACGTTATTTAGATGAGGGCATTATCAGCTTAACGCCGCGCCCAGATAACGACAAAATCAATGGCGCGACCGTTGATGTGCGTTTGGGCAATTCTTTCCGTGTGTTTCGTGAACATACCGCGCCTTACATTGATTTAAGCGGCAAAAAAGAGAAGTTTCCGCTCAACTTGAGGCGGTGATGAGCGATGAAATTCTCATTGATGATGGTGAAGCCTTTTTTCTCCACCCTGGTGACTGGCGCTTGCCACCACCTTTGAAGCGGTATCCTTGCCTGCCAATATTATCGGTTGGCTTGATGGGCGCTCTTCCCTTGCCCGCCTAGGATTAATGGTACACGTTACCGCACACCGTATTGATCCGGGTTGGAATGGGCGTATTGTGCTGGAATTTTACAATTCAGGTAAGCTGCCTTTGGCATTGCGTCCGAAAATGGTGATTGGTGCCTTGAGTTTTGAAGTGCTAAGTGGCGAGGCGGCGCGTCCTTATAATCGCCGTCAAGATGCCAAATATAAAGATCAGCAAAATGCGGTAGCCAGCCGTATTGATAAGGATAAATAAACAATGAAAAAGAAAGCGCTATGGCTAATCGCACTGTTGTGCGTGGGGCTGTGCTTTCTTTTTTGGCAGAAATCCCGTTTAACAGCCCAGCTTTCTGAACGCCTTGCACAGCAGCATATCCAAGTGGCACAAGTGGAAAGCCGGCTTTTTCCCACTCAACTATCCTTACATAATGTTAAGTTTCAACAAAAAGCGCGGTGGTTTTTCTTTGAAAAAATCGTGCTTGAACTCAATCCTACCGCGTTGCTTAGCGGTGATCTTAAGCTGAATGAAATTCAACTACATAACGGCAATATTGCTAACTCCCAATGGCAAGGGCTAAATGTTAGCCTAAAACCCACCGCACTTTCTTGGCAGGGCATTGCGCATTTACTCAATGCCTTACCACAAAACGCTCCGCTGAATTTGCAGAAACCGGTGCAAATGGCGTTTAGCGCGCAGGCAACACGAGCCGCAAGCCATATCCAGTTACAAGGCAATGTGCAGCTTTCTCATAATGGCCTAGCATTTGAACAAGTTGCAGGGCAATGGCAGTTTGAACGCCCCCTTTATGGTGATGTGGATACAATGGCGTTACAGTTAAAACAAGGGCATTTACACAGTGAAATGCAAGGCGAAACGAACCGCTATCAGCTTGATTTCACAGATTTGAGCATTAACCAAGTTCCCTTTTCACAAGGCAAAATTCTGCTTGAATTTCAACCGCACTTTATCAATGGCAAACTTACCTTAGCACCGCAAGGAAATGTGGATTTCCAATTTTATCAACAACCCGATCGCGCGCAGTTTTCCGCACAAAATATTGCCATAGAACAATGGCTTGCTTTGTTTAAGTTGCCAATGTTAGCCACGGGGCAGGCGCAATTAAAAGGGGAAGTGGCATTGATTGATCAACAAATTGAACAAGGGCAGGCCAGCTTACAAATCATCAATGGCAAGGTGAAAAACGTGAATTTGTTAGCCATTGTGGCACAACGTTTGCCGATTAATTATGATTCAGCGCGTTTGCAAAATATGGATTCGCCCTTTGAACGCCTTACCGCTCAGCTAATTTGGGATCAGCAAGAAATGCAATGGCAGAATTTGCAATTACGCGATCCTTATTTTCAGCTCACGGGCGAAGGTACGGTGGATCAAGTGAGCCAACAATGTGATTTTCTCGTTAATCTCAATTTGCGTGAGAAAAAATATCAAAACTTCCGCTTGCCGTTGCATTTCTTCGGTGATTGCCATTCGCCGCAATATAAAATTGAGTCCACCCAAGGCTTAAAAAAACAGCTCAAAGATTTATTCAAACAACGCCTTTCTCGTTGAGCAAAATCTAAACTTCTGTGCTAGAATAGCCAACTTTTTTTGCTAACCCTAATTTAAAATGTTATCTCCCAAAATTGTTCGCCGTGTGAAATTATGGCGTGTTATTTGTATGGCGTTTTCCGCCTTTATTTTCAACACAACTGAATTTATCCCTGTGGCGTTGCTTTCCGATATTGCCGAAAGTTTCCAAATGCCGGTCAGCCAAACAGGGCTGATGATCACCATTTATGCGTGGATTGTTTCTTTGCTCTCCTTGCCCTTTATGCTGCTCACCGCCAAGCTAGAGCGGCGTAGTTTGCTGATTAAGCTTTTTATTCTCTTTATTGTGAGTCATATTTTGTCTTGCGTGGCGTGGAATTTCCAAGTTCTTCTGATTTCTCGTATTGGCATTGCCATTTCTCATTCTGTATTTTGGGCGATCACTGCTTCGCTCACCGTTCGCCTCGCGCCAAAAGATAAAAAAGCACAAGCGCTCGGCTTGTTAGCAATGGGCAGCGCCTTGGCAATGGTGTTAGGCTTGCCGTTAGGGCGTATTATCGGGCAATGGCTTGGCTGGCGCACCACCTTTGGCGTGATTGGTGTGGTGGCGTTTATCGTACTGATTTTTCTGTATAAATTATTACCGCACTTAGTGAGCAAAAACGCCGGCACATTAAAAAGTGTTCCGCTATTATTCAAACGTCCGTTGTTGGTGGGGTTATTTGTTCTCACCGCCATTGTTATTTCTGCCCATTTCACCGCATACAGTTATGTTGAACCTTTTATGATTCAAGAAGTGAGCATCGCACCAACGGAAACCACCTTGATTTTATTGCTATTTGGCTGCGCAGGAATGATCGCCAGTATGCTATTTAGCCGTTTTCACCGCTTTGGGCCAGCAAAATTTCTACTGATTGCAATGAGCAGTCTAGCTCTTTCGCTCTTTGCTTTAGTGCTATTAAAAGGCCATTCCGCCTTTACTTATCCGTTGGTGCTATTGTGGGGCATTGGCATTGCAGGCATTGGTTTGAGCTTGCAAATTCGCATTTTACAACTCGCACCAGATGCCACGGATGTAGCAATGGCGATTTTCTCAGGCATTTATAATATCGGCATTGGCGGCGGCGCATTGCTCGGCAATCAAGTAATGCAACATTTGGGGTTGTCTTATATTGGAATGGTGGGCGGTATTTTTG
>NZ_PQVI01000152.1 GCF_002921145.1 Avibacterium endocarditidis | reverse complement strand
AAAAAGCGGAATATTCCGCTTTTTATTTAAAGATTTAACAGTAGTGCGATTTTCTGCCGAATTTCCGCTAATTCATCAAGGGCAATTTTCCTTTAAACTCCGCTTTTCGCACACGCCAATCAAGGCTTTTAATTTGATCCGATAACACCACATTTTTTGGCGTACCATCAATGGCGACTTCAAAAGGGTAACCTTTAATTTTTGTTGTGAGCGGACAGCAAATTAACAAACTGGTGAGATGATTATAGGCTTTAGGGCTAAGCACCACCGCTGGGCGATGACCGGCTTGCTCGTGCCCTGCTTGTGGGGTGAAATTCAACCAAATAATATCGCCCACATCGGGAATATATTCCTTCATCACCATTCCCCTCCTTCAGACTCACCAAAATCCACTTCTTGATGCAGATTGTCAGGGTGAATATTGGCGAGCAATTGGTTTAGAGAGGGTTGCTGTGGCAGTGGGGCAATAATAATTTTGCCATTTTCAACTTGCATATCAACCAAGTGATCCACGTTCAATTGCAATTCCGAAAGCACCGGTGCAGGAATGCGAATGCCCACACTATTGCCCCATTTTTTTATTGTTAGTTGCATTAGTTCCTCCTCATAAATGTTTATACATTGTATAACTTCAATTACCAGAACGCAATCTTATGATGTCATCTTGTTTTTCTGTCATATTTCCATTCACATTCGCAATCAATAGCGGGTCATTTTTTCTCGTTGCAAAATAGCCCTAAATTTAATCAACCTAACCAAAAGGGCTATTTATGGACTATTTACACCGCGTGCGGGTCATCGAAATTAACGAAGGCACGCGCACAATCAAAACACCGTCCACGGCTGTGATTGGGATTGTTTGCACCGCAAATGATGCTGACGCCGAGGCTTATCCACTTAACACCCCTGTTTTGCTCACCAACACAATGGCTGGCATTGCCAAAGCAGGCTCGCAAGGCACGCTGGCGAAAACCTTAAAAGCCATTAGCAACCAAGTCAACACGCTCACAGTTGTGGTGCGTGTGGAACAAGGCGATGACGAAAGCGATGAGGGCGCAGCAACTACGGCAAATGTGATTGGTACGGTAACAGGCAGCAGACAATATACCGGCTTGAAAGCCTTGCTTGTGGCGCAAGCGAAATTGGACGTTAATGGAAAAGACTTAATCTAAATTGATTTAATCAATGATCTTTATGTAGTAAACGGCAAAGACCGCCTAGCGGAACACCGCAAAGCCATTGGTTTATAACGGACACACCGCAGCCCCGCAAGGGGCATTTTTTGAAAGCGAAAAGGAATAGAAAATGAAAAAAACAAACCAAAATAGCAAACACGTTACCTTAACCCAAGCCCTCGTACGTGGCGAGAAAGAAATCCGCGAAATCAGCGTGTTGAAGCCCAACATTGCGGCATTAAAAGGGCTGAAAATGTTTGATGTAATGCAAATGGACGTTGATGCGTATTGTCAGTTGCTGCCACGTGTTACTTCGCCTGCTTTAACCAAAGCAGACGTGCTGAACCTTGACCCGATTGATTTCACCGCTCTTTGATCGGAAATTGTCGGTTTTTTCGTGAAAACCGAACCAGCCGAAGCAGTAATGGAAGCCTAGCCCCTTTGCTTATCCCTGCCACGGTGGAAGATACCATTGCCGACATTGCCACCGTGTTTCATTGGTCGCCGAATGTATTTGACGAAATGGAGTTGGACGAATTAATGCAATGGCGGGGAAAGCCCGTGAACGGGCAGAATATCAAGAATAAAGTGCGGTGCAAAATTTACGAAAATTTCACCGCACTTTAATTAAACCGATGTAGGGCGTTTGATTAACCCAACGTAGGGGCAGACCTATGTGTCTGCCCGCGAAAGCTACCGCCATTGCTGACTATTGCAAATACGGGCGTAAACGGGCGAACACACAGGTTCGCCCCTACAAATAGAGGATCACATAATGCTACAAAACTTCGCAATGATGGCGTATGGCTTTTTTGTGTTTATGCGCTCAACCATACCCTACCAAGAAACACAGCGCACTGCACAGTGGCGACACCCCACTAATTCGGTGATTGGACGAATGCCTAAAGCCCAGTTTGTGGGAAAGGAAAGCGAAAGCATCACCATTCAAGGAGTGCTAATGCCGAGTATCACAGGGGGGGAAATGAGCATTGCTACCTTGGAAGCCCTTGCCGAACAAGGCGAGCCTTATCCCTTAATCGACGGCGCTAATTTTATGGTGCTGGGTTGGTATGTCATCGAAGAAATCAGCGAAACGCAATCGGTATTTTTTGCTGATGGCAAAGCACGCCGCATTGATTTCTCAATGAAGTTAAAACGTACTGATGATAGTCTTTTAGCTGATCTTGGTGATGCCGTGAAAGGATTGATTGCCTAATGCACTATGACGAATATTATCAACAAATGCGCGAAACCAATCACAAAATCCCACAATTTAGCATCAGTGTGAGTAGTAAAAATGGCGAGCAGGACATCACTCAACAAGTCAACCAACGCTTAATGCAACTCACTTTAATTGATAACCGTGGCTTTGAGGCGGATGAATTGGATTTGCAGCTTAGCGATCACGATGGCGCATTAATGTTGCCAAATCGTGGCGCAAAAATTGATATCGCGATTGGCTGGAAAGGGCAGCAGCTTATTCCCAAGGGTAGCTACATTGTGGACGAAATCCAATATAGCGGCACGCCTGACAGCCTGACTATTCGGGCAAAAAGTGCGGATATGCGTGGCACATTGCATAGCAAAAAGAGCGGTCATTTCACCAAACGACTTTTGGCAAACTCATTGAACAGATTGCCCAAGAAAACGGCTTAGAACCCTTATGCCATAAAGCATTTAAAGATAAAGCTATTTCCCATCTTGATCAAACCAACGAAAGCACCATCAACCTGCTTTCACGCCTTGCAGAAGAAAATGATGCCATTGCCACGGTGAAAAACGGCAAGCTGTTATTTATGCCTGCGGGTAAAGGCAAAACCGCCACAGATAAGCCCTTACAGCCTATTCACATCACCCGACAATCGGGCGATAGCTTCAATTTTTCGCTGGTTGAAAGCGAGAATTACACCGCCGTGCGTGCCTATTGGCATAATTTAGACACAGGCAAAAAAGGTGAAGTGGTATTTGATAAAAACAGCAAAATCGAACGTAAAACCCGCTTAACCAAAGGCAGAACACGTAAAGATGGCACAGTAACAGGGCAACGACAAAGCAAACGTAAATATAATCAACTGGTGCAAAGCGAACCCGTGGAAACCGATGCAAACCAAATGAAAACCCTACGCCACACCTACAAAACCGAAGCGGCGGCATTAAATGCGGCAAAAGCCGCCTTTGATAAAATTCAACGTGGTGTGGCAACATTTAGCCTAAACCTTGCCCTAGGCAATCCTGAACTAATGCCAGAACTACCCGTTACCGTGCAAGGGTTTAAAGCGATGATTGATAGCTCGGAATGGATTATTACTAAGGTAACGCATAGTATTGGGGGGAGTGGGTTTACAAGTGCGGTGGAGCTGGAGCTGAAAGTTGATGAGGAAAAATAAAGCGGTCGATTGACCGCTTTGGATTATGGATTCTTAACCAGTAACATTTTCATAATTTGATCCATTCGCTTGCTAGCTTGATGGTGTTGGAAATGAAAAAAAAAAATGGCAATTAATGTCAGTATCGTTACTATCCATAGAGCAAATGAGTAATATTTTAGACAGGGTAAGTCAAAAAGTTTCGGAATGCTGACGATAGCAAACCAAATAAAGGCCGCACCAGCACGCCAATCTTCATAAAAGTCAGAAGTGCTTTTCTCTAAACGGTAAAGATTAAGTAAGTCATTGGTTGTCATAAGTACCACGCCTATTAAAATTAAATGTGTGGTTATATTACAAACTTTTATGTAGCTATAAATAGATTCGTTTTGTCAGACTTATTTTTACATACCTAGTGATATACCTTTTAAATAAACTTGCCGTGCAAGGGTTTAGATCAATGATTGACAGTTCGGAATGGATTATTACTAAGGTACGCATAGTATTGGGGATAGTGGGTTTACAAGTGCGGTAGATTTGCAAGTAGAAAATACGAAAAATAGTAATACAAACCGCCTATAAGGCGGTTAGATTATCTATTATATGGACGACTTGAATTAGTTATGCGGGTTTCTCCTGTGATAGGATCCTTATAAATATTAGAACTTAAAAATTGTAATAAATCTTTAAAGGCTCTTTTCTCAGCTGGGATAAGCAATTTATCCGTTGACTCATTAGTTGGTATTGGATAATTTACACTTCTCGCCGCTTCAATTAACTCTGATACAGTATATTTTTCTAACACTTGACTATTATTTATAATAGTTATTTTTTTTCTAACTGTTGAA
Organism: Avibacterium endocarditidis; assembly: GCF_002921145.1. Lineage (GTDB taxonomy): Bacteria > Pseudomonadota > Gammaproteobacteria > Enterobacterales > Pasteurellaceae > Avibacterium > Avibacterium endocarditidis. Next base: position 2,761 of record NZ_PQVI01000152.1, on the reverse strand, counting down.
TCATCAACTCTCTCTATGTTAAAAGTAGGTTCTATATCAAAACTATTACTTCTCTGCAAAAAAGTATTAACTTCATCATCTGTTGCAGCTCTAAAATACTGATCCATATCAAAAATATGTCTAAGTAATTGCATTGATTTGAATCTAATTTCATTATTTGAAGATATAACTGCTATAATTTCATTGGACAATGAAATACCATTTGTTGTCGCAGCAACAAATTCATGAGATTGTGCTGTAAATCGAGAAATAAATGTTCTAGACAAATCAATGATGTTTCTCTTATCGAAGTATTGAACTAAAATATTGCCATCAGAATCTAAAGCAAAGATAGCTCTAATATCATTTAATGCAACGTTTCCATTGTTACCTAATTCATCAATAGCATCTATATCTGTTCTAAGTAAATTAAAATTGACTGAACTATTAAAATCCCTAATGAGAAAACATTCATTTGTACTTGGTTTATAGTCCGCACTAAACTCAATCTCTTCTTCAAAATTAAATCGAATTTTCGCATTATTAAAAACATCTTCTGCCAAATTTTGAGCTGATTGATCTAATTTAAATCGCATTACACGATTATCAACGATAGCAAATATTTTCATTAATTATCCTTAACTTGTAAATAAGTGTGCTCTGTTAGCTTTACCATTTTTATATGGTAGTTCGGGGCTAGAAATAATTCCTTTTGCAATTAGTATAAACCCTATTGTTTTTCCGGTTTCTGTTTCTTTTTCTGCTTCATAAAATTTATATCCTAAAAATGTAAAAATAGGATTTAAACTATATGCACCTGAAAAACTTACCCATATAAACATACTAATATAAAAAAATATGGAAATATAAATATTATTAAATAACTCACCTCCACCTAATAAAGGAAATAAATACCCTAAGAAATAATTTGTAATTTCACCATTAGCAGGTGTTAATGAACTAATTTTTATTTCATTTGGAGAATGCCATCGTTCTTCTTTTTTTGCTTGTCTCAGTACTAAGGGGAACAAACTAATACTAACAATAAGCAAGAATACTGACACAACAAACAATAGTTCTTCTTTTGTAAATTGGAAATCTTTAAAATGCTGAATAATATTCCATCCATTTTTGTTCCCTCCAATAAAAGCTAACAAGCCCACTGTTGCACACACAGGGGCAACCCCGCTAATAGTCAAGATAAAACGTGATTTTTTATTAAGCATGAAACCTCCAAAAACTGATCTTTTATACAGTTTAACTGTTTGCTTACTCAAAATACAGCATCTTATCTAAATAAAAGAGTATGTCTTTAATACTCCCATAATATCCACAAAAACTACCACCAGTATACAGATAAACTCACTAATTACTACTCCTACAAGATAAAAGCCATTTCTTAATTGCAATTCAATAATATCACCTACCTTTCCCACAAACATTCTCACAAGGCACGCCGTCATTGTCGCGGTCTAATCGCCCTGCACCACATTGGTTTAAATAAAACCTTGCTTGTTCGCAAGATTTCATTTTCTTACAGTAGGGGATTGGGTCATCACAGCTATATTTGCCTGCAGATAAGGCAGGAAAGCTAAAGCAAAGCGCTGTGAGAATCAAGGTGAGTTTTTTCATCTTTATCTACCTTTTATTCTTTTTTACCAATCCAGCCCATCAAAATCATTGACATACTAGCTAAATCACTCACTTTTGTTGGGATTAGTTCTTTACTTGCTTTTTTACCTTCGCAAGCAGCAGTATCTAAAGCGGTTACCATTTCTTCTGCCATTACTTTTAAACCTGATAAACCATATTCTTTAAGTGCTTTTATTAGTTCAGGTTTTAGGAGTTCCTCCTTGAAACTTAAAGAAATAAAATCTCCCGCCGTTACCAATTTATTTTTAGTATCAGCTTTACACCATTCTTTCATAGTGGCTTGGTGTAACGTACCTTTTCTTCATACCATTCTTTGGCTTGTAAAATAGTTGATAAACAAGCAATCCCGAGAAGAAATACTAAAAATCAATTTTTTTGACAAAATCCATCATTAATTTGATTAATCAATCATTAAACTAATGAACTTTTAGCTTAGTTTATAACTAAATGAGTAGAACTGTCTATATGGAAAAAAGTGATCAAATTCAAAGAAGTAACAAAAGTTACGCAAATCTAATGTACACGTGAAACTTACTGATGAAGAGTTGAACACATTAGGCAATGAAATGGCATATATCAGCATCGATAGCCATTCATCTCGTCAAGCAATAAAATCTCTTGTTCAGTCAGTTCTGCCAGTTTGATTCTTCCAACGTCCATTGTAGCCAAGCGAGTAAGGCGCAAGGTTTCTTCCCTTTTGCTTTTTTTATGCACAGTAATTTCTTTAATGTATTTGTCGATGAGAGCGGCAAACGTGATGTCAGGGATGTTGGAGTATGTCCCTGCGTTAATCTCACTTTCTATATTTTATTCGCCCAGGCTTGCGCCTCGGCCTTTGTGCGAAAAGTCCCTGATTTGTAGATCCCTTTTTTTCTAATTTTTACACGCCAACCTGTTGTAGATTTCGTTACCGTAGCCATAAATTTCACCCTAGATTTCTGTGCAATTCACTGTGCAATTTTGTGCAAAAATTTCTGGTTCGTGATCTTTTCCGATCAATTTTTATTTGTAAATACCTGATGATTATACATAAAAACCCTGTAAATGAACACAGTAAATAAAAATAGAAAAGTAAGTAAGCTATTGAAAAATATAAAAATTATTAGGGTTTAAAATGATTTAAGAAAAA
>NZ_PQVI01000151.1 GCF_002921145.1 Avibacterium endocarditidis | reverse complement strand
GGCCAGATATTCAAAAAATCAGCATAAAAAGAGCTGGTATCCTTATGTGATTTATTGCCAACACTTTGTGATTATGTAGGGTTAACCGTTCCTAATCCGATTTATGGGCGTTCCTTGTTACCGTTATTACAAAATAAACCGACCGAAGCGTGGCGAGAATATGTTGTTGCCCATTGGAATACGGATCGAAATCTTGATCTTCAACCAGCACGAATGTTAAGAACGAATGAGTTTAAATATGTGCTTTACAAAGAGGACGAGGAAGAAGAACTCTATGATATGGTCAATGATCGCGGCGAAACACGTAATTTAGCAAATGATCCAAATTACCGAGAGATTAAGCGGGAATTACGTGCGAAATTAGACAAACATATCCAAAATAATTCTGATCCTTTTTATTCTCAAGATGTGTTAATTGATCCTCAACGTTGGCGTAGCCATTCATTGGGGTACGAACATCATACAGGGGAAACAAGTACCGAAATTTATTTACGGGAAATTCGCCCATTACTAACGAAGAAAGATTGGGAGAAAGCACATAAGGTAACGCTTGAATTACAGAAACAATTACGTTTGAGTAAAAGTGTACTTGTGGTGGATAAGTAATATCATAATGCTGTATGGCTGAGTGTTGTTTTGACATTCCACAGTTATACAAAAAAGCTAAAAAAACACCGCACTTTTTAAAAGTGCGGTATTAATTGAAAGATTTTTTAACTGGCTTAATTTGAAAGTTTTCAGGCTATCGACAGTATTATCACAACCAGAGGTCGTGCAATAAAACAAGTCATTATGCAGTACGACAGCTGTATTGAAATTAGCATTTAAAGCTTTAACATCAAGTATATCAATTATTACAGGTGTTACGCCTATTTTTTTATGAGGGAGTACAATGCCAATTAACCATCTCGGTCAGCCTATCGGTGAACTTATTGCAGATTTTACAGTGGGAGAGTTGCCGAATATTCAAACGTTAGAAGGGCAATATTGTCGTTTGGAACGGCTTTGTGTATCTCGTCATTTTAGCGATATTTATGATTTTTTTGGGCCAAATAGCCCTGAAAGCCAATGGACTTATTTGTCTATTGATGCACAACCTAACGAACAAGCCGCACGGCAACTTTTGCAACAATGGGAAAGCCTGTCAGATCCCTATTATTTGGCGATTATTGATAAGGCGAGCAAAAAAGTGGTAGGGACATTTTCTCTAATGCGCATTGATACGAAAAATCGTACTATCGAAATGGGCTGGGTGATTTATTCAGAAAGCCTTAAACATTCCCGTGTTGCAACCGAAGCCCAATTTTTAGCAATGCAATATGTGTTTGAAACCCTACAATATCGCCGTTACGAATGGAAATGTGATAGTCTAAATCAGCCGTCTTTCAATGCGGCGAAGCGCCTTGGCTTTCAATTTGAGGGGGTTTTTAGGCGTGCGCTGGTGTATAAAGGGCGTAATCGCGATACGGCGTGGTTTTCAATGTTGCAAGAAGAATGGCAGGCAATGAAACCTAAGTTCCAACGCTGGCTTTCGGCTGATAATTTTGATGCCACAGGCAATCAATTACGCGCATTAAATGACTGCTAAAAATTTGCCAAATTTTGACCGCACTTTGTTATTTCTTATTGGTAAAGCCTATTGAATTTAGAGAGATGACCCTATTTTTACCTATTGTTTTTGCTTATGATGAGCGTATGATTGCACAAAATTTATCATAAACTTTATGTAAACTTAGGAGTAAAAAATGGAAAAACCTGCAATTGTTTTAGTACACGGTTTTTGGGGCGGTGCAAGCCATTGGAATAACGTGATTAACGCATTGAAAGCACAGGGGTATTTTGATGTGTATGCGGTAGAAAATCCGCTCACTTCATTAGCTGATGATGCAGCGCGTACACGCAAAATGGTGGCACAAATTCAGAAGCCAGTGGTGCTGGTAGGGCATTCTTATGGGGGTAAAGTGATCACAGAAATGGGCGATTTACCTAATGTGAAAGCTTTAGTTTATATCGCCGCCTTTGCTCCTGAAGTGGGTGAAAGTGCGGGCGGAATTAGTCAACAAAATCCACCTGAAGCATTTTCTGCCATTGTTGGCGATAGTGATGGTTATTTATGGATTGACCGCAGTCGTTATCAGCAAAGTTTTTGCCAAGATGTGAGCGAGGACGAAGCGTACCCAATGGCGATTACACAAAAAGCCCCATTAGCTTCCACTTTTGCGGATACCGTCAGCCAAGCCGCTTGGAAGGTGAAACCAAGTTTTTACCAAATTTCTACGCAAGATAGAATGATCTCTCCGGCTAACCAAAAAATGATGGCGGAACGTATTTCCCCACGTAAAATTATCAGCCTTGATGCAAGCCACGCTTCGCTAATGTCGCAAGCCGAAGCGGTAACGCAACTGATTTTAGATGCCGCGACAATGGCATAAAATCAAGGAAAAATCCCCGCACTTTGAGTCAGTAAAATAACATCAAAGTGCGGTGATTTTTTCAAAAAAATACCGCCTAAAATTAGGCGGTATAAAATAAAAAACACACTCATTAAAAAGTTATTTTTCAGAATCTAAAACTTCGTGGTTTTTCTCAACTTCACGGGCTTTTTGATAGCTTTCGATTAATAGTTGATATTCAGGGAAAACGGCTTGATAAGCTTCTGCCCATTTTTCTGCATCAGGACGATTCCAAGTTTGTTGGATTTCAGCGCATAGCCTTATATTTCCGTACGCAAAGAAATACAGCATAACCAACTCAACATTGCCCTTGCCGAGCCTTATCATTTACCGAGCGGAATGATCCACGCAGTTTATCCGTCAAGGAAAAGCCTATTGCCCAGCGCAGCCGCCTTGCTGGAATATTTAGCGCAATGGTTTAAAGAAAGTGATGTGGAATAGGGGAAAATTTGTGAAATTTTGACCGCACTTTGAATGGTTTCCCAAAGTAGCTCAAAGTGCGGTAATTTTTCATATTTTTTAGAATGCGATGTTCTCACCATCATTTGGCACACTAACGCGATCGGTTAATTTTCTTTGGCGATAAATTCACGTAAATCTTTACGGCTTACCGCAGTGTGATTGACTGAATCCATATGCACCGCAATGATTTTGGCATTTGGCACAGCTTGGTAAGCGTGAGCCACGTCTTCTTTGCTCATAATAATGCCGTTATTTGGAAAGGCATTAACGCGCGCATCACCTGTATTCATCACTAACACATCAGGGTTGTAATTGATTAAGGCTTTGTTTACATCTGCCGTCCACAGTGTATCGCCCAAAATATAGAGAGTTTTGTGATCTTTGGCGGTGAATACCACACCCATTGCATCGCCTAAGAGCTTACCCAATGGGGCAACGGCATACATTTCAGGCGTGCCGTGTGCGCCCCCTGTTTTGTGTAGCGTTACTTTGCCGATTTTTAGGCTTTCATCTAGCACGCGAACATCTTTAAACCCTTGATCTTTAATGAGTTTTGCATCGGCTTGATTTTGTACGATGATAGGCAAATTTTTCGGTAAGATTTGTTGTGCCACAGGATCCCAGTGATCTAAATGGGTATGAGTAACCACCACCGCAGACACGCCTTTGAACACGTCTTCAGCAGGCATAGGTAACTCAATCAATGGATTACGCTTTTGGCTGTTGAGCGTGCCTTCAAAACCTTCATAAGTGCCTTTTTTGGCAAGCATTGGGTCGATTAAAAAGGTTTCGCCCGCATAAGTGAGCTTAGCGGTGGCATTGCGAATATGTTGATAGACATCTTGCGCCAAAGCGTTAGTTGCCAATACGGCGCTAAGTAAAAAGCTAGAAAATAAGTGTTTAATCTTCATAAAATTTCCTTTGTTGATGAAAAATGCCATTATCGCTATTTTGCTAAATCAAAAATATTGGCTTATTATTCATATAACGAAAAGATTGACTCAAAAATCGAGAAAAATATGACCGCACCTGTTGTTGCTTTGGTTTTATACCCTAACTTTAATCCCTTTCAATTTGCCATTCCGAATATGGTTTTTTCGCTAAATATTGGCGAAGCTCCCTTATTCAAAGTGAAAATCGTGGCAGAAAATACCCAAAGTTGCTATGGCGAAAAGGGCATTTTTGTGCCTGCTGATGGGGATTTATCCTTGTTGGAAACAGCTGATGTTATCGTTCATTTTGGTTGGCACGATTTAACCCAACCGCCTAGCTTAGCAATGCAGAACGCCTTGCAAAGTGCCTTGGAGCGTGGCGCGTTATTAGTGGGGCTATGTTACGGTGCGTTTCCATTGGCATACAGTGGCGTGTTAAACGGCAAACGTGCCACAACCCATTGGCTAGGGGAGGCGGCTTTTCGTCAGCGTTTTCCAAACGTAAATTTGGATATTCAAGCGATTTATGTGGAAGACGGTAAGGTGATGACTTCAGCAGGCACGGCGGCAGGGCTAGATTGCTGTTTAGCCATTGTGCGGCGGATTTATGGGGTGAAAATAGCCAATCAGTTGGCTCGAATGTTGGTGATCTCACCACACCGAGAAGGTGGGCAGGCACAGTTTATCGAACGCCCTGTGGCAAGAAAATCTGCCAGTGAAAATATCAATGAATTATTGCAGCATATTCAGCAAAATTTGACGCAGGATTATTGCATTAATGATCTTGCTCAGCGTTTAAATATGAGCCGTAGCACCTTTACCCGTCATTTTCGCCAAGCCACAGGAATGGCGTTTACAGAATGGTTGATTGAAATTCGCTTGCAACAAGCACGCATTTTATTAGAAAGCACAGATTTAGAAATTGAACGCCTTGCGGCTCAAGTGGGATTTCATTCTGCCACCGCCTTTCGCCAACATTTCAAGAAAAAACATCAAATTAGCCCAAGCCTTTGGCGGAGAAGATTTAAGGAAAAATTGTGAAAAAAGTACCGCACTTGTCAATTTCACACACAAAAAAAGTGCCTCTTTCTGTGGGGGGGAGAGGCACTAAAGTGTTGGAGTGATTATCTATTATTGTTTGAATGATTAGATGATAATAGTTCTCAAATAGGAAGTCAATAGATAAATGCAAATAATTCTCAACAAATTTTGTTATTCGATGTAAGGTACTGAATTTGTAAGAGAAAGTGCGGTAGGAATTTGTTGAGAAAATTCAAATTCCCCTGCGTAGGCATAAACTTCCACGCCTTCTTTAATGGCTTGTTTGAGTAGTTTCGCATATTCGGGATCGATATATTCTGCTACTTTGAAGCGATCGAAACCGTTGTGCAATCCTGCGAAAAAAATCACCGCTCTATGTCCCAGCTTTTTCATCGCCATTAATTCACGCAAGTGTTTTTGCCCGCGGGTTGTTACTGCATCAGGGAACATTCCGAGATTGCCTTTTACGAGCGTGACGGATTTCACTTCAACATAGCAATCGGGCAAGCCTTCGCCTTTGAGCAAAAAAATCAATGCGGCTGTTTTCTTCGCCATATTTCATTTCTGGCAGAATTTCACTGTATGCGGCTAATTCTTTGATTTGCTTATTTTGCAAGGCTTCAAAGGTGAGCTGATTGGAGCGGTGCGTGTTAATGCACACCATTTGTCCATTTTTGAGCTGGGTGAGTTCCCACGAATGGGGATATTACGGGTTTTGCTGTCGGAGATTGAATACCAAATGGTATCGCCTTTTTCGCCACAGCCTGTCATTGCCCCTGTGTTGGCACAGTGAATGGTGAGAACTTCACCATTCGCTAGTTCTACATCGGCTAAAAAACGTTTGTAACGGCGTATCAGTGTGGCGGATTGAAGTGCGGGTAATTGCATTTTGTGTTCCTGTTTCGATTAAAAAGGGAAGTGTATCATTTTGTAAAATTATGAAAAAGTAAAGTGCGGTGCTTTTTTATTCGTTTTTAATTATTGATTCTATGGCTTTTTTAGATGATTTTTAAAAATTTGATTTATAGGTAAATTTTTTCAATGAAATTTGCAAAATCTTTTTGTATCTTTTTTGCAATAAATGGTACAGTTAGAGCGGTTTTGACTATTGTCATTTATGGGCTGGAAAGCAAGGTTTTCCAGATTTTATCATCAACCAATTTGAAGGAAACATTATGTTAATTGGTGTACCTAAAGAACTGCTTGATAATGAAACCCGTGTGGCGGCAACGCCAAAGACTGTTCAGCAAATTTTAAAGCTTGGCTTTGAAGTGCTGGTTGAACACGATGCAGGTTTTAAAGCAAGTTTTGAAGATCAGGCATTTATTAATGCAGGCGCGAAAATCGGCACAGCACAAGAGGTTTGGAATGCCGATGTGATTATGAAAGTGAATCCGCCAACTGATGAGGAAATTGCGTTAATTAAAGAAGGGGCAACCCTGATCAGCTTTATTTGGCCAGCCCAAAATGAAGCCTTAATGCAAAAATTATCGGCTAAGAAAATCAATGTATTAGCAATGGACGCGGTGCCGCGTATTTCTCGTGCGCAATCCTTAGATGCCCTTTCGTCAATGGCGAATATTTCAGGCTATCGTGCGGTGGTGGAAGCCGCCAATGCGTTTGGTAGCTTCTTCACTGGACAAATCACGGCAGCAGGTAAAGTGCCACCTGCGAAAGTGTTGGTAATTGGTGCGGGTGTGGCAGGTTTGGCTGCGATTGGTACCGCAAATAGCCTTGGTGCGATTGTGCGTGCCTTTGACTCTCGTCCTGAAGTAAAAGAGCAAGTGAAATCAATGGGCGCAGACTTCTTAGAAATTGATTTTGAAGAAGAAGGCGGTTCAGGCGATGGTTATGCGAAAGTGATGTCGGAAGAATTTAATCGCCGTGCAATGGAGCTTTATGCGGCACAAGCGAAAGAAGTGGACATTATCATTACCACTGCTGCGATCCCAGGAAAACCTGCACCACGTTTGATCACCAAAGAAATGGTGGATTCAATGAAACCAGGCTCGGTGATTGTGGATTTAGCTGCCTTAACAGGGGGGAATTGCGAGTACACTAAACCGGGCGAAGTGTTCGTTACCGATAATCAAGTGAAAGTGATCGGTTATACCGATTTCCCTGCACGCTTGCCAACGCAATCTTCCCAACTTTACGGGACTAACTTGGTGAACTTGCTCAAGTTATTATGTAAAGAGAAAGACGGCACAATCAATATTGATTTTGATGATGTGGTATTGCGTGGTGTAACGGTTATTCGTGATGGTGAAATCACTTGGCCTGCGCCACCAATTCAAGTTTCAGCCCAGCCGCAGCAAAAAGTGGAAGTAGTGGTTGAGAAAAAAGAAGAAAAACCGCAAGACCCACGCGTGAAATACGGCATTATGGGCGCAATTGGTGTGTTGTTCCTATGGTTAGGTTCAGTGATGCCAGCGGCATTCTTATCACACTTTACCGTATTCGTACTTGCTTGTGTGGTGGGGTACTATGTGGTTTGGAATGTGAGCCACGCCTTACATACGCCATTAATGGCGGTAACCAATGCTATTTCAGGCATCATCATTGTGGGGGCGCTATTGCAAATTGCTCAAGGCAGTTTCTTTATTAGCCTGCTCGCGTTTATTGCAATTTTAGTAGCAAGTATCAATATTTTTGGTGGCTTTAAAGTTACCCAACGTATGCTTGCAATGTTTAGAAAAGGTTAAGGAGAAAAAGCAATGTCAGAAGGTTTAGTACAGGCTGCATATATTGTAGCGGCATTACTTTTCATTATGAGCTTAGCAGGGCTTTCTAAACACGAAACTGCTAAAGCAGGTTGTTGGTATGGCATTGTGGGTATGACCATCGCCCTTATCGCAACCATTTTTGGCCCACAAACTTCAGGGCAAATTTGGATCTTAATCGCTATGGCGATTGGCGCGGTGATTGGTATCCAACGTGCATTAAAAGTAGAAATGACCGAAATGCCAGAGCTTGTAGCTATTCTACATAGCTTTGTTGGTCTTGCAGCGGTGTTAGTTGGCTTTAACAGCTTTGGCTTACACGTTACCCCTGAATTTGTTGCGCCTGAAGGTACAGCATTTATCAGCGAAGCAGCATTAGAAAATGCGAAAGCTGCCTTTGATGCAGAACAAGCAACCCTTGCTACAATCCACAATGTGGAAGTGTTCTTAGGGATCTTCATCGGTGCGGTAACCTTTACAGGATCTGTGGTCGCATTCGGTAAATTACGCGGCATTATTAACTCTAAAGCGCTAATGTTACCGCATCGCCATAAATTAAATTTAGCGGCGCTAGTGGTTTCTGCCTTATTAATGATTGCGTTTTTAAGCTCACCAGAAAATATCTTCCCAGTGCTATTAATGACGCTCATTGCCCTTGCCTTTGGTTGGCATTTAGTGGCATCAATTGGTGGTGCAGATATGCCAGTGGTGGTGTCAATGCTGAACTCATATTCAGGTTGGGCAGCTGCGGCAGCAGGCTTTATGCTTAATAACGATCTCTTGATCGTAACTGGCGCATTAGTGGGGTCATCAGGTGCGATTCTTTCCTACATTATGTGTAAAGCGATGAACCGTTCATTTATCAGCGTTATCGCTGGCGGCTTTGGTAATGATGTGGTTGCAAGTGGTGATGAAGAACAAGGCGAACACCGCGAAACAACGGCAGAAGAAGTGGCGGAAATGCTGAAAAATGCAAGCTCTGTGATCATCACCCCGGGATATGGAATGGCGGTGGCTCAAGCGCAATATCCAGTAGCTGAAATCACACAAAAATTGCGTGATCGTGGTGTGAACGTGCGCTTTGGTATCCACCCAGTAGCAGGGCGTTTACCAGGTCATATGAACGTGTTACTCGCTGAAGCCAAAGTACCTTATGACGTGGTATTAGAAATGGACGAAATCAACGACGATTTCGCAGATACTGATGTGGTATTGGTTATCGGCGCAAATGACACCGTAAACCCTGCGGCAATGGACGATCCAAACAGCCCAATCGCAGGAATGCCAGTGCTAGAAGTGTGGAAAGCCGCTAACGTGGTGGTATTCAAACGCTCAATGGCAGTGGGCTACGCAGGCGTACAAAATCCATTATTCTTCAAAGAAAACACCCAAATGCTCTTCGGCGATGCGAAAGAGCGTGTTGATGATATTTTGAAGGCGTTGTAGGGATTGCTGAAAATACGTTAAAAATAGACCGCACTTTTGGTAAAGTGCGGTTTTTTCTAGGCATAGTAATAAGTGTGGAATATCTAGATTCAATATTGTTACTTTTAGATTAAGCAAGTAGGATATAAAACTATGATGCAATGTTTTCCCATCAATCGCAATTAACTCCTTGCTCTTATCTCATTGATAAAATCAATAAAAATCTCGTTAAAAGCTTTTGGAACGATGTGTTTGATAATACGAGCAATAGTATCATAGACATGAATGCCATGTTCGAGAGGACGATATCTGCTCAACTAATCCTGATGCTATTCTCCGAAAAGTTTAATGCCCGCCAAGCTATTAGCACCAGAAAACACTGCGGTAATGACAAGAAAAACAATATCGAGAAAGTCATATTTTTTGGGGTAAGGTCTGGGGGGAAGTCATTGCGAAAACTGAAGACATTCATATAGCCTCAATAGGTTTTGTAGGCTGAGACTATATGACTATATTGGATCATAAAATTGGAGAAAATGCGATCTTACCCTGTGAATTAGGATATTTACTCTTGAATAAAAATGTACAAGATTTAACTACGCAAGTTTTATTCGTGAGTTAGGGGCCGTAATAATAATCTCCGTTTTTGGGATACCAGAAGTTTTCATCTTCTAATAAATAGTTTAACGATATTTTAACATTATACCTTTCACATTCAAAATAAATAAAAGCTTATAATAGGGTAGTGTTAGTAGTATTATTCAATAAACTTAACTCATTTCTTATTTAATAAAAGATAATCTTTTTACTAAAAATTTAGCAAAGATTTTATATTTCAAA
>NZ_PQVI01000150.1 GCF_002921145.1 Avibacterium endocarditidis | reverse complement strand
CGCTACACAAAATTACAATTTTTTTCGCCTAAAAATTTAACTTCCATTCGGGCAAGACTGAAGGGAACCCGAGAGTGCATTATTTAACACTTTATAATAATCAAAATGCAAAATTATTTAGCGATAAATGCTATAAGTTAGATCTTTCGCCTCATCGCCCGTCATTCCACGGAAGCCCCAGCAGTGGGCGGGTTGTTCGTGGATGGTAATTTCAACATCAATCGGTGAGATACCGAGTTTATTTTCTAATTCACAAAACAGCATTTTGATTAGTCGTTTTTGGTAAATTCCGTGCGACCTTGCATTAAATTAATTTCAATGGCAGTGAAATTTTCGCTTCGCCCACTAGGCAGGTATAAATCTTCTGCCTCCGCACCTTGAAAGTAAATAAAATGCTTGCCTTTGGGAATGTCCATTTCTAAGTTTAGGCAATGGTAAATAATCTCTGCCAGTTGTGTTTTGCCTGCGGCAATATGCTCTTTTAATCCATAAACAATAATCATCGCCTTATCCTTAATCGCGGTGAAGCAACCAGTTTACCGAGTTTTCTAACAATTTCCCCCCTTGCACGGTGAGAATGCTTTCGGGGTGAAATTGAAAACCACAAATCGGCAGGGTTTTGTGGCGAATTGCCATAATAATGCCTTGATATTCGGCATTCACCACAAATTCATCGGGCAAATTTTCCCCCATTAAGGAATGGTAACGTGCCACAGGCATTGGGTTGTTTAAGCCTGCGAACATTGCTTGTTCATCGTGTTGAATGTTAGAAACTTTGCCGTGTAGCACTTCGCCAGAATGCACCACATCACCGCCAAAGGCTTCGATCAGTGCTTGATGCCCTAAACAGATGCCGATCATCGGCACTTTTCCTTTTAGGCGTTGAATGAGCGGGAGCAAAATGCCCGCTTCTTGCGGATTACCCGGCCCTGGCGAAAGGGCAAGAATGCTGTTGGGCTGTAATGCCATTTTTTCCACTAGCTCAATGTCGCAATCGTTACGGTAAATTTGCACTTGGTGTCCGAGCGTGCGGAATTGATCCACCAAGTTATAAGTGAAGGAATCGAAATTATCTAAAAATACAATATTTGCCATAATCTTTCCTTATTGAGCAAGCTGGTTGGTTTGCATAATGGTGTGGATCACTGCACGAGCTTTGTGGCGGGTTTCATCGGCTTCCATTTGCGGATCGGAATCTAGCACTTCACCACAGCCCGCTTGGATATAAGCCACGTCTTTTTGTACGAAAGCCGAGCGGATCACAATGCAGGTATCAAAATTGCCGTCTGATGAGAGATAGCCCACCGCACCGCCATAACTGTGGCGTTTTTGTTGTTCCACTTGATAGATGAGTTGCATTGCTTTGATTTTCGGTGCACCCGTGAGCGTTCCCATATTCATACAGGCTTGGTAGGCGTGTAGGGCATCAAGTTCAGGACGAAGTTTACCCACCACGCGTGATACCAAGTGCATAATGTGGGAATAGCGATCCACCTGCATTAAATCCTTCACTTGGCGTGTGTCACTTTGGCAAACGCGAGCCACATCATTACGGGCTAAATCCACCAGCATTAAATGTTCCGCTAATTCTTTTTTATCTAACCGTAATTCCAGTTCTAAACGCGCATCTAATTCAGGATCGATATTGCCTTGGGCATCAAAACCGCGTGGGCGCGATCCTGCAATCGGATAGATTTCTAATTGACGTGAATCTTGGCTATATTTCAACGCACTTTCAGGAGAAGCGCCAAATAAGGTGAAATCTTCGTCCTGCATATAAAACATATAAGGGCTTGGGTTGTTCACTTTTAATTGGCGATAAGTGGCAAGGCTATTCGGACAAGCCAAAGAAAAACGGCGCGAAGGCACGATCTGGAACACATCGCCAATATTGATATGGTGTTTTAAGCGGCGAATAATGTCTTTAAATGGCTCATCTTCAATGTTTACACTCACTTCCGTGGAAGCTGGTTGAACCGTTAAGTGCGGTTCAATTTTTGTAATTTTTGCGTAATTTGCACCGCACTTTGTTTTACTGCACTGAGTGCATTTTCGCTAAAACAAAAGCTGTGAAGCTGAGCTTGCTGTTGCTGATGATCGAGAACGAGCAACTGTTCCGCAAGATAGAAAACATAGTCGGGGCAGGTTAAACCGTCATCTTGCAGTGTAATGTTTTCCATTGGAATAAAATTCGCCACTAAATCATAGGCGAACAAACCGCCTAAAAAAATCGGTGTATTCCTTGTTTTGTAAAGATCCGTTAAGCAACGCAAGCCATCAAAAATGGTTGGGGCTTGCAATTTGCTGTCTTCATCAAGATTATGACTAAACGGGGTAAATTCTGCGATCATTTGGTTATCTTGGCGGGAAAGGTACTGAGTAATCGGCTGCAATTTTTCTTGCACCAAAGGTAACAATGCTGCACCGTTTGCATTTAACGCAGTAAAGGTAACACATTGTCCTAAGCAACTGATTTTTAACGCTGAATTGATTAATAATAGACTTTTTAAGCTATTTTTACTGCTGATTTCAGCGGATTCAAGTAACAATGTGTTTTTTTGATCTTGGCACAAGGTAGCAAATACCGCAGTGGGATCGTTGTGGTAACCCACTTCTTGCAAAAAAACGTGGAGGAAAGGCGTTGTCATCAGAATTCCTTTGTTGCATAAAATAATTGCGTACTATTAAACTAGTACAAAGAAGGTTTGTCAAGGATTGTTTTTTATCAAAAAGGAAAATTTAGCCAGAATGGCTTGTTTCATTGATTTCGCTGATAAAAATAGAAAAAATGTTGGAAAAGAATATTCTTCACCAACATTTTACATTTAGATGAATGCTAAAATTAGCCCTATTTCAAACTGCCCACCATATCTTCAGGGCGAACCCATTCGTCAAATTGCTCTGGGGTAACCAAACCAAGATTAATGGCTTCTTCTCTTAATGTTGTACCATTTTTATGCGCGGTTTTTGCGATTTTTGCCGCATTTTCATAACCGATATGCGTGTTAAGTGCGGTAACCAGCATTAAGGAATTTTCTAATTGTTGTTTAATGCGAGGGTAGTTAGGCTCAATACCACTTGCACAATGCTCATCAAATGAGACACAAGCGTCCGCTAATAATTGGGCGGATTGCAAGAAGTTGTACGCCATCACGGGTTTGAACACGTTAAGTTGGAAATGCCCTTGCGAGCCTGCAAAGGAAATGGTGGTGTCGTTGCCTAACACTTGAGCACAAACCATTGTGAGGGCTTCGCACTGCGTTGGGTTCACTTTACCCGGCATAATTGATGAACCCGGCTCGTTTTCTGGGATTAAAATTTCCCCAATTCCTGAACGCGGGCCTGAGGCTAATAAACGAATATCGTTGGCAATTTTGAACAATGACATTGCTAATTGTTTTAACGCACCGTGGGTTTCCACAATGGCATCGTGTGTGGCTAGGGCTTCAAATTTATTTTCAGCGGTAATGAATGGCAAACCTGTGAATTTTGCGATGTATTCCGCCACTTTTATATCATAACCTTTTGGCGTGTTCAAGCCCGTGCCGACTGCCGTGCCACCTAGTGCAAGCTGTGCAAGGTGTGGCAGGGTGTTTTTCAATGCACGCAAACCGAAATCTAATTGTGCGGCATAAGCAGAAAATTCTTGCCCAAGAGTGAGTGGCGTGGCGTCCATTAAGTGAGTACGCCCGATTTTCACCACATCTTTAAAGGCTTCTGCTTTTGCTGCGAAGGTTTTTTGTAAGCGTTCAATGCAAGGAATGGTTACTTCCACCACTTTTTTATAGGCGGCAATGTGCATTGCAGTTGGATAAGTATCATTGGAAGATTGTGATTTATTGACATCATCATTTGGGTGAATAATGGATTTTTCCCTTAATTTTCCACCATTGATAACGTGCGCACGGTTAGCAATCACTTCATTTAGGTTCATATTGGATTGCGTGCCTGAACCCGTTTGCCAAATCACCAAAGGGAATTGATCGTCAAGTTTATGGGCTAAAATTTCATCGCAGGCTTGCGAGATTAAATCGCGTTTTTCCATTGGCAATACGCCTAGCTCATTGTTTGCGTACGCAGCGGCTTTTTTCAAATAACCAAACGCCTCAATAATTTCGTGTGGCATTGAAGCCGCAGGGCCAATTTTGAAATTGTTGCGCGAACGTTCTGTTTGTGCCGCCCAGTATTTATCGGCTGGTACTTTCACTTCGCCCATGGTGTCTTTTTCAATACGAAATTCCATTCTAGTTACCTCAAATGATTGAATTAATAATAAGAAAACGCCTTGAGTTTAACACTTTGGGAGTAGGAATGGAACGTAAAGGGCAGGGCGAATTTTTTGTTTTGTGATATAGATCATAAAGAGCGGTAAGATTTTTTTGAATTTTTTAATAGCGCAAAAATTAATGTTTTCTATTTCGCGGATTTTTCGTTAAAATTATGCGTTTAAAAATTTGATTTCATACAGGCAAAAGACGCATTTTTATGGCAAAGCAAGCACAGTTTTATATTTTACAAAAAACACAACCCAAAGCACCATTGTCCGCAATGGAAACCTTGGCTTGTGATTTGGCTGTGCAAGCTTGGCGATTAGGCAAAAAAGTGCTGATGAGTTGCGAAAGTGAAGAACAGGCATTTCGGCTTGATGAAGCCTTATGGGCAAGAGAGCCAGAAGAGTTTGTGCCGCATAATTTATCGGGCGAAATCACCCAATATGCCACGCCCATTGAAATTAGCTGGGCAGGAAAACGTAACGCACAACGCCGTGAGCTGTTAATTAACTTACAAGCTCAAGTGCCTGATTTCGTGGCAAGTTTTACCCAAGTAATCGATTTTGTTCCGAGCGATGAAGCACAAAAAGCCATTGCCCGTGAACGTTATAAACAATACCGTCAGCTTGGTTGGCAATTAAGCACGGAGCAAGCCTAATGTCGTGGATTGCAAAACCCTTTGCCCAACTTAGCACAGAAGAATTGTTTGCGATTTATCAATTACGCACCGCCGTGTTTGTAGTGGAACAACAATGTGCCTATCAAGAAGTAGATCACTGGGATAAAAGTGCGGTGCATTTTTGGCAAGAATTTGACGGTAAAATTTGTGCTTATTGCCGAATTATTCCACAGGCTGACGGCATTCATATTGGCAGAGTGCTAGTCGCACAACAGGCACGGGGCAAAGGCTTAGCCAAAGAGTTAGTGCAACAAGCGCTGGCTTATTGCCAACAACATTGGGCAACAGAACCTGTGCTAATCCAAGCACAAAGTTATTTGAAGGATTTTTACAAATTCTTCGGATTTAGTATAATATCTGAAACTTATCTTGAAGATGGAATTTGGCATTTAGATATGAAGCTAAAAAATATGTAATTTATGAATAAGATGAATGAGGATAGCTATGAGTTTTAATGACTATACAAAAAATAATTCAGAAACACTACTTGATAATGATGAGGTAGATTCTAGCGAAAGTTTATATCCATCAGAAAATTTTAAATTAGTAACAACACCGAATGATTTTAATATATCAACTATAATATCATTTCTTGATGCTGGTATATTTAAAATACCTGATTTTCAGAGGAATTATGTTTGGGATATATATAAAGCATCAAAGTTAATTGAGTCTTTATTAATTGGACTTCCTATACCTCAGATGTTTTTATATGAAAAATCTAGAAATGAATTTTTTATCATTGATGGGCAACAAAGATTGATGTCAATCTACTTTTTCGTTAAAGGACGCTTTCCAAAGACTCAAAATAAAGAAGTAAGATTAAAACTAAAAGAATATAAAAGTAAAGGAGAGTTTATAGATAGCTCTTTTTTAGAGGATAATAAATGCTTTAGTGATTTTAAATTAAAACTTAATTCAAATCAATCACCTAATAAAAATAGATTTGACTCTCAATCTTACTCTACCTTAGATTTTGATGATAAAACAACATTAGATTTATCTACAATCAGAAATATGATTATAAAACCGTCAATAGATTCCGAAGATAATGTACAATCTATGTTTGAAATCTTCAATAGATTGAACAGTGGTGGGGTAAACTTAAATGCACAAGAAATAAGAATGTCTTTATATAGTTCTAAGTTTTTAGAAAAAATGAAACAAATGAATAAGAATGTTGTATGGAGGAAAAATATTTTAAATAAAGATAATGAAGATCTTAGGTTGAAGGATGTTGAATTTATTTTGAGGCTCTTTGGCATGCTCTTAGCTGGACATGATTCTATATTAAAAAAAGGAAATGGTAATGGTTATATAGAATATCAAAACTCTATTACAGGTTTTTTAAATAATATTGCAAATGCACTAAAAAGCATAGAGAGCGAAGATATTATTTTTTACCATAATTTATGGGAGAAATTTTATGAGTGAAATATCTAAATTCTCAAGTTCAGATTTTAGCTTTAATAATGAAAAGAATAATAATGTTAGTATTACATTTTTAGAGGCTGTTTTTATGGTGTTTGTAGAGGTGCCTGTATAAATAAAAATATTAATACTATATCAATAGAACATAGCTATTTGGAAAAGCTAAAATGCCATAAAAATTTTAGAGATGCATCAACGGGGAAAACTACCATCAAAAGTTAATGTTTCTAATAGGTTAAAGATTGCTTATGAATTGTATAAAGGATAATAATTATTTTACCCGTATAGATAAAATGTATAAAGAATATCAAAAGAACATTTCGGATATAGATATTCATATAATAAAACTGCCATTTTTGGTATCACTAAAGCAAGATTATATAGATGTCTTTCGTAAGGTTTTTGTCATATCAGTTGCTAATTCCTTCGAACGGCATTTATTAGAATGCCTTCCGAAAATTTTTTCGTCTAACAATAATATTCTGTATAATTTCATTAATTGCCAAGCTTTATCAAGAAAATATCATACATTATTTTCATGGGAGAAAAATAATTGTAATAGTTTCTATATGTTATTTGGGGAAAACTTTTGTAATTGTATGAAGGAAAAAATAAATAAATTCTCTAAGTTGAAAAATGGAGAAAGATCTTTTCTATCCTTAGGAAAGGAAAGAAATATAGTTGTCCATAAAGGTGTTAAATTTTCTGACTATGATAGGGATATTGAAGAAATTTATAGAGATTATAAGGAAGCTTTGCATTATTACTCATTTCTAATTATGAAAATTGATGAATTTCATAAAAAAGATGTAAATAATATTATTTAATAATTATAGAGATCCAAAGATGACACAAAAATTTGAAATGGCAGATCGTTTTGATCCTTCTGCCGTAGAACAAGCACTTTATAAACACTGGGAAGAAGCGGGCTATTTTAAGCCGAATGAAAACCCGAATGCACCGAGTTATTGCATTGCGATTCCACCACCGAATGTAACAGGATCGTTGCATATGGGACACGCTTTCCAGCAAACCTTAATGGATACCCTGATCCGTTTCCACCGTATGGAGGGGGATAATACCCTTTGGCAGGCGGGGACAGACCACGCTGGGATCGCCACACAAATGGTGGTGGAGCGTAAAATCGCAGCGGAAGAGGGCAAAACTCGCCACGATTACGGCCGTGAAGCCTTTATTGAAAAAATCTGGGATTGGAAAGCCTATTCAGGTGGCACGATCAGCCAGCAAATGCGACGTTTGGGTAACTCCATTGATTGGGAACGTGAGCGTTTCACAATGGACGATGGCTTGTCTGAGGCGGTGAAAGAAGTCTTTGTGCGTTTGCACGAGGAGGGCTTGATTTATCGTGGTAAACGCCTTGTAAACTGGGATCCAAAACTCCACACCGCGATTTCCGATCTCGAAGTGGAAAATAAGGAAAGTAAAGGCTCGCTCTGGCATTTCCGCTATCCATTAGCTAACGGCGAAAAAACGACAGATGGCAAAGATTATTTAGTGGTTGCTACCACTCGTCCTGAAACAATGCTGGGCGATACGGCGGTAGCGGTACACCCTGAAGATGAGCGTTATCAATCTCTTATCGGCAAAACCGTGATCTTACCGCTGGCGAATCGTGAAATCCCGATTATCGCTGATGATTATGTGGATCGTGAATTTGGAACGGGAGTAGTGAAAATCACACCTGCTCACGATTTCAACGACTACGAAGTGGGTAAGCGTCATCAGTTGCCAATGGTGAACGTGATGACTTTGAATGCGGATATTCGTGATGAACCTGAAATCATCGGTGTGGACAACAAACCCTTAGCGGATTATGTGGCTGAAATTCCTGAGAA
This sequence comes from Avibacterium endocarditidis, assembly GCF_002921145.1. Classification (GTDB taxonomy): domain Bacteria; phylum Pseudomonadota; class Gammaproteobacteria; order Enterobacterales; family Pasteurellaceae; genus Avibacterium; species Avibacterium endocarditidis. The sequence goes on along the minus strand of NZ_PQVI01000150.1, from coordinate 2,793 downwards.
ATATCGTGGAATGGAGCGTTTTGCCGCACGTAAGCAAATTGTGGCGGATTTCGATGCCTTAGGCTTATTGGAAGAAATCAAACCGCACGATCTCAAAGTGCCTTATGGCGATCGTGGTGGCGTGCCGATTGAGCCAATGCTGACTGATCAATGGTATGTGAGCGTAAAACCGTTGGCAGAAGTGGCGACCAAAGCGGTGGAAGAGGGCGAAATCCAATTTGTGCCGAAACAATATGAAAACCTCTATTTCTCGTGGATGCGTGATATTCAAGACTGGTGTATTTCTCGCCAACTGTGGTGGGGACATCGCATTCCTGCGTGGTATGACGCAGAGGGCAACATTTATGTGGCACGCAGTGAAGCTGAAGTGCGGTCAAAATATCAGCTAAATTCTGATGTGGTGCTGAAGCAAGATGAAGACGTGCTAGACACTTGGTTCTCATCGGCGTTGTGGACATTCTCTACCCTTGGCTGGCCGCAGCAAACAAAAGAGCTGAAAATGTTCCACCCAACAGATGTGTTAATCACAGGATTTGACATCATTTTCTTCTGGGTGGCACGAATGATTATGTTCACAATGCACTTCATCAAAGATGAAAATGGCAAACCGCAAGTGCCGTTCAAAACCGTGTATGTAACGGGCTTGATCCGTGATGAAAACGGGACAAAAAATGTCGAAATCAAAAGGCAACGTGCTTGATCCGATTGATATGATTGACGGCATCAGCCTTGAAGATTTGTTAGAAAAACGCACCGGCAATATGATGCAACCGCAATTAGCGGAAAAAATCGCTAAAGCCACCCGCAAAGCGTTTGCCGATGGCATTGCGGCTCACGGTACTGATGCCTTGCGTTTCACCCTCGCCGCCCTTGCCAGCAACGGACGCGACATTAACTGGGATATGAAACGCTTGGAGGGCTATCGCAATTTCTGTAATAAATTGTGGAATGCGAGCCGTTTCGTTCTAACCAATGAAAAGCTCGATTTGTCTGAGGGCGAGGTGGAATATAGCCTTGCGGATCGTTGGATTCAATCGGCGTTTAACCGAGCGACCCAAGCTGTCCGTACCGCATTTGGGCAATATCGTTTTGATTTGGCAGCCAACGCGATTTATGAATTTACTTGGGATCAGTTCTGCGACTGGTATTTGGAGCTCACCAAATCCGTGTTTGCTCAAGGCTCAGATGCTCAAAAACGTGGGGCGAGCCGTACGCTAGTGAATGTGTTGGAAAAATTGTTGCGTTTAGCTCACCCAATTATTCCATTCATCACGGAAGAAATTTGGCAAAAAGTGAAAGGCTTTGCTGGCGTGAGTGGCGACACCATTATGCTTCAGCCTTATCCGCAATGTGAGCCAAGTCAGCTTGATGAGCAAGCCGAACAGCAAATCAACTGGCTGAAAGAGATTATTATCGCGGTGCGTAATATCCGTGCGGAATGTAATATCGCACCGAGCAAAGGCTTAGACGCACTATTACGCCATTTAACGCCAGAACAGCAACAAATTCTCGCCGATAACTGCACATTATTAGCAAGTATGGCGAAATTAGACAGCGTTGAAGTGTTAAATGATGGGGTAGAAGCGCCATTCTCAGTAACCAAATTAGTTGGCAACACGGAACTTCTTATTCCAATGGCTGGCTTTATTGATAAAGCAACCGAGCTAGCACGCTTAACCAAAGAGCTAGAAAAACTCAACGGTGAAATTGCGCGTATTGAAAACAAATTGAGCAATGAAGCCTTTGTAGCGAAAGCCCCTGAGCAAGTGATTGCGAAAGAACGTGAAAAAATGCAAGGCTATCAAGAAGCGATTGCAAAAGTTCAAGCGCAATATCAGGCGATCGAAGCTCTTTAATTTCGAGCAAAAATATCCCTCTTTTCAGAGGGATATTTTTTAAATAGTGTTTTCTAATTAGAAAAATATGCTTTAAAATAATCAACGATTATCTATTTTCTGTGATTGTTACGCCCTATGAAATTAAACTTCCCAACAATTCTGACCTTATTCCGTGTGGTGCTTATCCCATTTTTTGTCTTGGCGTTTTATCTCCCTTTTGCTTGGGCGCCATTTTTAACCACTGCGATCTTTTTGTTGCCGCTGTTACAGACTGGTTCGATGGCTATTTGGCACGAAAATGGAATCAAAGCACGCCCTTTGGCGCATTTCTCGATCCCGTTGCGGACAAAGTGATGGTAGTTGCCGCACTGGTATTAGTGGTGGAATATCAACACAGTTTTTGGGTAACCTTGCCCGCGATTGTAATGATCTCAAGGGAAATCATCGTTTCTGCTTTGCGTGAGTGGATGGCTGAAATCGGCAGTCGTAGCAAAGTGGCCGTGTCTTGGCTTGGCAAAGTGAAAACTGCTTCACAAATGCTGGCATTAGGCGGATTGCTATGGCGTTATAATGTTTTAATGGAAATTGCAGGTATCGTATTCTTATATATCGCCGCGATTTTAACGGTTTGGTCAATGCTACAATATCTCAAAGCCGCAAAAGATAATTTATTAGAAGAATAAAATTCTCAAAAATTACACCGCACTTGGGTAGATAACTAAGTGCGGTGTTTTTTTATCAATTTTTTTGTGGAAGAGCTAAGCTAAAAATAATATCGAAGTGGAAATCACCAAGCTCTGCTTTCAAAATAAACGAATTTATAGAAAGTGAATTTTTTTAGTCAATCAAACACAAAGTAAGAAATTTCTATTTGACTAATCGGCGTAAATCCGTAAAATGCACCTCGTTGTTTAGCAAGGCCGGATGGTTAGCTAATTATGCGGGAATAGCTCAG
>NZ_PQVI01000015.1 GCF_002921145.1 Avibacterium endocarditidis | reverse complement strand
TTTTTATACCGCACTTGGGATCTAGCGTTTATGCGCTAATAACCACCAAGTGATAAGAATAAATAACCCGCTTGGCATTAATGCGCCTGCGATAGGTGGCACATTATAAACTAAACTGAGTGGGCCGAAAATCTCATTGACCACATAAAATAAAAATCCAAAGCAAATTCCTGTGATCATTCTTGCGCCCATTGTTACGCTACGCAATGGGCCAAAGATGAAAGAGAGCGCCAGTAACATCATTACGCCTACGGAAATCGGTTGAAAGATTTTCCGCCAGTAAGTGAGTTCAAAACGCTTGGAGTCTTGCCCTGTTTCTTTCATAAAGGCAATGTAATCCGCTAGCCCTGAAATAGAAAGTGAAGTCGGACGTAAAGACACAATGCCTAATTTATCGGGCGTTAAGGTGGTTTGCCACGCTTCGTTGAGATAATTGGCTGTGGTGATTTTGTCCGCTGAAATGTGTGATTTATTCACTTGCATTAATTGCCAGTTACCGTCTTTAAATTCTGCTTGATTGGCGTGGCTGACTTGCTCTAACTGACGTTTATCATTGAAATGATAAATATAAATATCATTGAGTTTGACGTTATCGGTGATGCGTCTGACATAAATAAAATCATTGCCGTCTTTTGCCCACACGCCATTTTTAACGGAAAGCATTTCACCGCCTGAAATGGCTTTAGCACGCATATCACGGGCAAATTGTTCCGTTTGCGGAATGCCCCATTCGCCAATTGCCATTGTAATTAGCACTAAAGGAATGGCGGTTTTCATTACTGCAAAACCAATTTTTAAACGTGAAAATCCAGACGCTTGCATTACCACTAATTCACTACGGCTCGCTAAGTTACCAAGGGCGATCAGCGCACCTAATAAAGCCGCCATAGGGAAGAAAGTTTCAACATCTTTAGGAATGGTTAAAACGGTGAAAAGCCCTGCTTGCAACACATCATAAGTGCCTCGCCCCACATTGCGAAATTGTTCCACAAATTTAATGATGGCAGAAAGCCCCACCAAGGTGAGCAGAGTGGCAAAAATCGCACCTAAAATGGATTTTCCGATGTAACGGTCTAGTGTATTCATCATTCTTGTTATTCCTTAGGCACGTTTTTTGAGAAGGTGGTAACGAATTTTATACATAAACGCACTGTTCCAGCTGTTTAACACAATACCTAATACTAAAAAGGCAACATTGACGGCAGGCATTAAGATGCTCGCATCTAATTTGCCTGCAGCACCAGCAGATTTGAACGAACTTTGTAATAAAAAATAAATTAAGTAGAGCAAAAGTGCTGGTAAAATTTTGGCAAATCTTCCTTGACGCGGATTTACTCGGCTCAATGGCACAGCGATTAATGCCATAATCGGCACGGCGAGAATTAAGGTAATGCGCCAATGAAGTTCCGTTTTTCCCGCTGGCGTGGTGCTAGTTAGCAGTTGGTTTAACGGCAGGGTTTCCGCATCATCGCTATCATTTTCTGTGGCTTTATAACCTAAATAGGCTTGATATTGCTCAAAATCCGTAATCCGAAAATCGGGCAACATTGCGCTACCTTCAATGCGTTGGCTATGGGTAAGATTTAAAACCTGATCACCATTTGGCAAAGCGGTGAGTTCACCTGAATCCGCCACAATCACAGAAGGTTTCTCATTTTTTTTATTTTGCATTTGGAAAACATAGACGCCTTGAATGGTATTATTTTGCACTTTATCAATAAACAGCACTAAATCACTGCTGTTTGCAGAAATAAATTGACCAGCAGCTAGCGCGCCCATTGTAGGATTAGCTTTGGCATCTTTAACAATTTGGCTTTGTTTTTGTAATGCCCAAGGGGAAAGCACTAAAGCATTATAACCCGCTAAGCCTGCGGTAGCGAAGGATAACAATAAGGCGACCTTAACCAGCAAGCGTTGCCCCACACCACAAGCACGCATTACGGTGATTTCACTTTCAGCATAAAGTCGTCCAAATGTAAGCAGAATGGCAATAAACAAGCATAATGGCAGCATCAATTGCGCCATTGTTGGCATTCCTAATCCAAGTAAGGAAAATACAAGATCGGCGGGTACTTTACCATTTGCTGCGGAACCTAACACTCGTACAAGTTGTTGGCAAAAAAAGATGAGGAGCAAAATGAAGAGGATCGCCGTTTGGCTTTTTAATACTTCTTTAGTTATATATCTGGTTAAAATCACAGCATTGCCTATATTATTTACTTGCAATTTTTATGAAAGTCATTTCAAATGGAATGGCATATAATACCGTATTTTTTAACATATAGCAGTAAAATTAGTGAGGAACAAATGAAATATACTGTAAAAAACACCGCACTTTCTGCGCTAACAGGGAATGTGATCGTTAGCGTATTTGAAGAAGGAAAACTTTCCCCGCCGCACAGGCGCTTGATCAATTAAGCCAAGGGGCAATTAGCAAACTTATCAGCGCAGGCGATGTGAAAGGCAAGCAAGGCGAAGTGGTTACCTTGCGTTTACCTAATGCGAATTTAGAACGCGTCTTCGTGGTGGGCTGCGGCAAACAAGGGGAACTCAATGTTCGTCAATATAAGCAATTAATCAAAAGCGTTATCCAAGCAGTAAAAGCCACCAATGCGGCGCAGGTGTATAACTTTTTAACGGAAGTGCAAATCAACGAACGTGATCTTTATTGGAATGTGAGATTTGCCGTTGAAAGCATCGCAGAAAGTTTTTATCAATTCGATCAATTTAAAAGCAAAAAATCAAAGCAGAATACCGCTTTGCAAGAAATGGTGTTTGTCGTTGATTCAGCACAACAAGAACAAGCAGAAAAAGCGGTTCAACAAGGTCAAGCCATTGCACTTGGTGTACGTTGTGCGAAAGATGTAGCAAATTGCCCGCCAAATGTGTGTAATCCTGCGTATTTAGCCGAACAAGCGAAAAAACTCGCTGAAAAATCACCGCACTTTAAAGTGAGCGTGCTTGGTGAAAAAGAAATGGCTGAGCTTGGAATGAATGCCTACCTTGCGGTTTCACAAGGCAGCCAAAACGAAGCGCAACTTTCTATTATTGAATATCGCAATCACCCAAATCCGCAAGCAAAACCTATCGTGTTAGTGGGCAAAGGCTTAACCTTTGACGCAGGTGGTATTTCCTTAAAACCAGCGGATAGTATGGACGAAATGAAATACGATATGGGCGGCGCGGCTTCGGTTTATGGTGTAATGAATGCCTTGGCAGAATTACAACTGCCGCTAAATGTGATTGGCGTGCTAGCGGGTTGTGAAAACTTGCCAGACGGCAATGCCTATCGCCCAGGAGATATTTTAACCACAATGAGCGGCTTAACCGTAGAAGTGCTGAATACCGATGCGGAAGGGCGTTTAGTGCTGTGCGATACGCTCACTTATGTAGAACGCTTTGAACCTGAGCTAGTGATCGATGTTGCCACCCTAACAGGGGCTTGCGTAGTGGCACTCGGACAACACAACAGTGGTTTAATGTCGCCAAATGATCGCCTTGCAGAACAGCTACTCAATGCCGCACAACAAAGCGCGGATAAAGCTTGGCGTTTACCATTAAGCGAAGAATACCAAGAACAGCTTAAATCTCCATTTGCCGATCTGGCCAACATCGGCGGCCGCTGGGGCGGCGCAATCACCGCAGGCGAGTTTTTATCCAACTTTACCAAAAACTACACTTGGGCACACTTAGACATTGCCGGCACCGCCTGGCTACAAGGTGCCAACAAAGGCGCAACCGGACGCCCTGTGAATTTACTCACGCAGTTTTTGATCGATCAAGTAAAATAAGCATAAAAAAATCCCTCAATTATTTGAGGGATTTTCTTTTGAACACTACTCCACTTCAATCAAAAATGCTTGATCTTGATCCCTGAGTTCCCCGATCTCAAATAATTCCACACCTTCTTGCTGTGCTAGCGCTGTTACTTGCTCCACCGCTTCAGGTTTTACCGCAATAAGCAAACCGCCTGAGGTTTGTGGATCGCACAACACAGCTTTTTGTAGATCATTCATAGCAGAAATTTTGTGTCCGTAGCTTTCAAAATTTCGTCCTGTGCCACCAGGTACGCAACCTTTTTCAATATAGCGGATCACGCCGTCTAAGGTTTTGATTTTATCAAAATACACTTTTGCCTTGAGCTGAGAACCCTCGCAAATCTCACTTAAATGCCCAAGCAAGCCAAAGCCAGTTACATCCGTCATTGCGGTGATGCCGTCTAGCTCCGCAAATTTTTCGCCAATTTTGTTCATTTGGCACATTGTTGCGGTGGCAAGGCCTTTGTGTTCAGGCTTGAGTTTGCCTTTTTTCTCCGCCGTAGTTAACACGCCAATGCCAAGCGGTTTGGTAAGATAAAGTTTGCAGCCAGCTTGCGCGGAAGCATTCTTTTTCACTTTGTCGGTAGAAATCACGCCTGTTACGGCTAAGCCAAAAATCGGCTCAGGGGCATCAATGGAATGGCCCCCCGCTAAGGCGATGCCTGCTTGTTGGCACGCAAAACGCCCGCCGTCCACAATACGTTGCGCCACACTAGGTGGAAGTAATTTGATTGGGAAACCTAAAATCGCAATGGCCATAATGGGTTTACCGCCCATTGCGAAAATATCACTAATGGCATTGGTGGCGGCAATACGCCCAAAATCAAAGGGATCATCTACGATCGGCATAAAGAAATCTGTGGTGCTGATGATGCCAACCCCATTGCCAATATCATAAACCGCCGCGTCATCTTTGGTTTCATTGCCCACCAATAAATTGGGATCAACAAACTTTTCCATTTCGGAATGCAAAATCGTTTCCAACACTTTCGGCGAAATTTTACAACCGCACCCAGCGCCGTGGCTATATTGCGTTAGACGAATGGTTTCTGCCACGGTTTGATCTAGGGCATTTTGTACATCGGTGAGATTGGTTTGTTTTGATTTAGTTTCTTTCAACATAGCTTCCTCGCTTTACCATCAACTGATGAGTGAATGTTTTCATTATACGCTGATTTTAGGGGTTGTTGATCATTCATTTTACATTTGAGCTAGAGCCTATTTTTTATGAGAATAAAGTGAATGTAGTGAAATTTAGTTATGCTAAATGAGCCATTCTCAGTCTAGTTATTACGAAAGATAGCCCTAGCTCAAATGTAAAATGAATGATTAACTCCCCCTAAGTGCGGTGATTTTTTGTGAAATTTTTACTAGAATAACGGATTATTATTTTTCCTTTTTCTGCCGATAAACAGACGAAAATGAATAGACGAAAACGCCCCACACTACAAATGATCGCCGATCATCTTGGCTTAACCAAAATGACCATTAGCCGTTATTTACGCAATCCTGATTCCGTTGCGCCAGAAACGCAGCACAAAATCGCTGCCGCAATTGAACAATTTGGCTATATTCCTAATCGAGCGCCTGATATTTTATCTAACGCCAAAAGTTTAGCCATTGGTGTGTTATTGCCCTCTCTCACTAATCAAGTGTTCGCGGAAGTGTTGAAAGGTATTGAATTAATTACCGATAAAGCAGGCTATCAAACGATGGTGGCGCACTATGGATATAGCGTAGCAAAAGAAGAACAACGCATTGAAAGCCTGCTTTCTTATAATGTGGATGGCTTAATTTTATCGGAAAATCACCATAGCCCACGCACCTTAAAAATGCTTGAAATCGCCAATATTCCTGTGATTGAAATTATGGACAGCAGTGAAATGGGTATTCAGCAAGTGGTGGGCTTTGATAATGTGGCGGCGGCGCAATCTATGGTGGAAACAATGATTCATTACGGGCATAAAAATATCCTTTATTTCACCGCGCGAATGGACAAGCGTACCAAGCTGAAAATGCAAGGCTATGAAAATGCAATGAAAAAACACGGCTTAACACCACATAGCCTGATTACCTCTGAACCTTCTTCTTTCACTCTAGGAGCAAATTTACTACGCCAAGCCCTGAGCGAATACCCCGAAACCAACGGCATTTTTTGCACCAATGATGACTTAGCTATTGGTGCGTTGTTTGAATGTCAGCGTTTGGGGATCAAGATTCCGCAAGATATAGGCATTGCAGGTTTCCACGGTCACGATGTGGGGCAATCAATGACACCACAACTTGCCACCGTGATCACGCCAAGATTAGAAATTGGCAAAATTGCAGCACAAGAATTGCTCAATCGCTTACAAGGTATCCCAATGAAAAGCCACATTATCAATTTGGGTTATGAAATTCATTTGGGGCAAAGTGTTAAGCCTTAATCACTATTCTTAATCGTTATTCCACGCCATTAAAAAAGGCATCCCAAGATGCCCTTTCTTTTTAATCGCTAACTAAAATCAGCCATTCACAAATTTTTCGCCAAGTTCAATATCTGCACGCAAGGTTGGTAACATATCTTCTAAGGCTTTTTGCTCGAAAGCGCTTAATTCGCCAATTGGCAGGATTTCCTCTACCCCATCTTTACCTAAACGAACAGGCTGCGCGAAGAAACGTGCGTATTTGCCATCACCTTCTACATAGCTACATTCCACCACAGTTTGACCACTCAAGCCTTTCACTAAAGAGCGGGCAAAACGTGCTGCGGCTTGTGCCATAGAAAGGGTTGCTGAACCACCGCCGGCTTTGGCTTCCACCACTTCCGTACCTGCGTTTTGGATACGTTTGGTAAGCGGTGCGATTTCTTCCTCTTTCCATTGTGCATATTGCACTTGAGAGAGTAAAGGTAAAATAGTTACGCCTGAATGCCCACCAATCACTGGCACAGCGGTGCGTGAAACATCAAGATCTTTTAATTCAGCAACAAAGGTTTCTGAACGGATCACATCTAATGTTGTTACACCAAATAGTTTGCGTTTGTCATACACACCGGCTTTTTTCAGCACTTCTGCGGCAATGGCAACAGTGGTATTGACAGGATTGGTGATGATACCAATACAGGCTTTCGGACAAACTTGCGCCACTTTTTCAACAAGATTACGCACAATACCCGCATTAATATTAAATAAATCAGAACGATCCATACCTGGTTTACGCGCTACACCTGCTGAAATTAACACCACATCCGCGCCTTGTAACGCAGGTGTTGGATCTTCACCAGAAAATCCCCGCACTTTAACCGCGGTTGGAATATGGCTAACGTCCACCGCAACACCTGGGGTAACTGGGGCAATATCATAAAGAGATAATTCTGAACCAGCGGGCAGCTGTAACTTTAACAATAATGCTAATGCTTGACCAATTCCGCCTGCGGCACCTAAAACTGCAACTTTCATTTAATACTCCTCTTTTTGGTTATAAATCAAGTTAATTGGATTTTAGACTTATCCCATAGCAAATTCAAACAGAGAAATTCAATAGTGAGATCTAATTCAAATTTTTAAAAAATTTATTTTAAAATTGTTGCATTTCCTTTCTATTATGGCTTTTAAAACTTGCTAAAAATTGAATTTTTATGCAAAATCCTTGCAGATATTCGCAACATAACCAAACATTATGAGTACAGACAAAAACGATAATTTAATCTCTGCGTTTAAAACCTTGTTAGAACAAGAGCGTTTTGGCTCGCAAGGGGAAATTGTAAACGCCTTGCAACAGCTCGGTTTTAGCAATATTAATCAATCTAAAGTTTCCCGAATGCTAACTAAATTTGGCGCAGTTCGCACTCGCAATAGCCGAATGGAAATGGTCTATTGTTTACCAGCGGAATTAAGTGTGCCTACCTCTAGTAGCCCATTAAAAAATTTAGTGTTAGACATCGATCACAACGATTTTTTAATCGTAGTAAAAACTAGCCCTGGCGCAGCACAACTTATCGCGCGCTTATTAGATTCTGTAGGCAAAGCAGACGGTATTCTTGGCACGATCGCAGGGGACGACACCATTTTTATCACTCCAACCTCAGGCACCGCAATTTTAGACTTAATGCAACGTGTGCAAGAATTATTTGAAACTAGCCTATAATGAATATTCTACTCACTGGAGGCACAGGGCTGATTGGTTCAGCCTTAATCCCACAACTTCTCGCCAAACAATATCGCATTTGCCTTTTAACGCGCAACATTCAGCCTGAGCGTTTTCCAACCGAAATACAACAAATTGACAATCTTGCCCCATTGAAAAATCTCAATGCCTTTGATGCGGTGATTAATTTAGCTGGCGAACCGATTTTCGCGCATCGCTGGACAACTAAACAAAAAGCCAAACTTTTTGCTAGCCGAGTAAATTTAACGCAAAATTTGACCGCACTTATTAATCAAAGTGAGAACCCACCGCACACCTTTATCTCAGGATCAGCCACGGGTTTCTATGGTGATCACCAAGATCATTGGATTGATGAAAGCACTCCCGCTGGCACAGCATTTCCCGCACAACTTTGCCAACAGTGGGAAGCTGCGGCAATGCAAGCCAATACCCGCGTTTGCTTATTGCGCACCGCAATGGTACTAAGTCCAAATGGCGGTGCATTAAGTAAAATCTTGCCGTTATATCGTTTAGGATTAGGGGGAAAACTCGGCAGTGGTAAACAATATTGGGCTTGGATTAGCTTGCAAGATATGATCGCAGGGATTTTATTTTTATTGGAAAACCCACAATGCGAAGGGACGTTCAATCTTGCAGCCCCAGAGCCCATCACCAATCAAGATTTTAACCAACAGTTAGGCGATTTCCTCAAGCGCCCCCATTTCGCCAGTGTACCAGCTTTTGTATTACGTTGGGTTTTAGGTGATCGCTCACAATTATTATTAGACAGCCAACGCATTAAACCAGCGCGCCTCATTGAAGCGGGATTTGAATTTCAAGTGGAAAGTTTTTCGGCGTTTTTAGAAAAAAATTTAAGAAGATAAAAGGGGATATTTTCGGCGAGAATGAATAACCGTAATAATCTCAACACGATCGTCATATTCACGATAGACAATACGGTAATGGCGGCAAAAAACTTGTCTTCGCCCATTTCCAATTTGTTTTCCGCTTTTGGGAATGCGTGAAAGCTGCTCAAAGGTACGGAAAAATTCTGTTTGTAATTTTTTACACTTTTACTGATCCCGTGTAATCAGCTACACTATCAAAATCTCCTGCATATTTGACATTGCAGAAGGAGAAATCCGCATAGGCTTAACTGGCATACTCCAAAAGCTCCTCGCGTTCTAACATTTCTAATTCTAACGCTTTGCGTTTTAGCAATTCATCAGTATGTTTTTCCATTCTTCAAGGCTCATATATTCACCGCGCGCCAAAGCAGCCTCGCCCTCGGCAATGCGCTCTGCCAAAAACTCATCATAACCTGCTTCTTTTAACATTTCTTTTCCTCTATTGAATAGATAAAATACAATGTAAGCCTACGCCATAATCATTGTAAATTCAACATCTACCTAAAATTTTCTATTGTTATCCCAGCCAGAAACTAGGATAATAGCAAGCTAGATTTTTTCTGACAACTTGGCTTTCAAGCATATAAAAATCATAACAAGGTAACGAAAGCAAGGGTAATAAACTGATGACTGACTATATTTTATTAATTATTAGCACCGCACTTATCAATAACTTTGTCCTAGTGAAATTCCTAGGGCTTTGTCCTTTTATGGGGGTATCGAAAAAAATCGAAACCGCCATTGGAATGGGGTTTGCCACAATGTTTGTGCTAACCGTTGCTTCCCTTTGTTCCTATTTGATTGATCGCTATTTGCTCACGCCATTTAATGGCAATTTTTTTACGCACCTTGGTGTTTATTTTAGTGATCGCCGTGGTGGTGCAATTTACCGAAATGGTGATTCATAAAACCAGCCCAACCCTTTATCGTTTACTCGGGGTATTTTTGCCACTGATTACCACCAACTGTGCAGTGTTAGGCGTGGCGTTATTAAATGTGAACTTAGCCCATAATTTAACCCAATCTGTGGTTTATGGTTTTGGTGCATCCCTTGGTTTTTCCCTTGTTTTAGTGCTATTTGCTGCCCTGCGTGAACGCCTTGCTGCCGCGGATGTGCCAATGCCGTTCCGTGGTGCATCTATTGCCTTAATCACCGCAGGATTAATGTCCCTTGCCTTTATGGGTTTTGCTGGCATAGTGAGAGTGTAAAATGACAACCTTATATTATGTTCTTCTCGCTATTAGCGTACTTGCTTTGATTTTTGGTGCGATTTTAGGCTTAGCGTCCATCAAACTAAAAGTACAAGCCGATCCTATCGTAGAAAAAATTGATGCCCTACTGCCGCAAAGCCAATGCGGACAATGCGGTTACCCCGGCTGTAAGCCTTATGCCGAAGCCATTGCACAAGGCGATGTAATTACCAAATGCGTTCCTGGTGGTCAGCCATTAGTGGTGAAAATTGCCGATTTATTAGGCGTGGACGTGCCTGCAACGGATTTTGATGAAGAAGATAATGCGCCAAAAGTGGCATTTATTCACGAAGATATGTGTATTGGTTGCACCAAATGTATTCAGGCCTGTCCTGTTGATGCCATTATTGGTACAAATAAAGCAATGCACACGGTGATTCCTGATCTTTGCACAGGCTGCGAACTCTGCGTTGCCCCTTGCCCAACGGATTGCATTTCAATGATAAAAATAGAACAAGACATTGATCATTGGGATTGGAAATTCGATCCCAGCTTAACCATTCCCGTGGTAGAGATTACTGCAAGTAGCGCGAATAATCAGGGAGCGGAAAAATAATGGCTGATGTATTAACCAATTTTAATTCCGGTAAATTATGGGATTTCTCTGGTGGCATTCATCCGCCTGAAATGAAATCTCAATCAAATCACACACCTATTCGCCCAGCGGATCTGGTGGATACCTACTATGTTCCGGTTAAACAGCACGCTGGTAATGCTGGAAATCTGCTAGTGAACGTTGGGGATAAAGTGCTAAAAGGTCAGCCATTAACGCAGGGGAAGGCTTACGCAATCTGCCTGTCCACGCCCCGACTTCAGGCGTTATCACAGCAATTGCGCCTTATATTGCCGCCCACCCTTCTGGTTTACCTGAACTAACCATTCAAATTCAGGCAGACGGTAAAGATGAATGGCGTAAACAGCACCCAATTGAAGATTTCCTGAGCCAAACGCCAGAACAGCTTATCGAAAAAATTTATCACGCTGGAATTGCAGGCTTAGGCGGTGCGGTATTCCCAACAGCGGCTAAAATTCAATCGGCAGAAAATAAAGTGAAACTGCTGATTATCAATGGTGCAGAATGTGAACCTTACATCACCTGTGATGATCGCTTAATGCAAGATCGTCCGAAAGAGATCATCGAAGGAATACGCATCTTACGCTATATTTTACGCCCTGAAAAAGTGGTTATTGCCATTGAGGACAACAAACCCAAGGCGGTGAAAGCCCTTAAACACGCTTTAAAAGGGGCAAATGACATTGAAATTCGCGTAATTCCCACCAAATATCCTTCAGGTGCAGCAAAACAGCTTATCCAAGTGCTAACAGGCATTGAAGTGCCGAGCGGTCAGCGCTCTTCCAGCATTGGCGTGCTAATGCACAATGTCGGCACGGCGTTTGCGATCAAAAGAGCGGTGATCAATGATGAACCGTTAATTGAACGCGTGGTTACACTAACAGGCGATAAAATCCCACACAAAGGCAATCTTTTGGTTCGCTTAGGTACACCGATTTCCGCCCTATTGCAACAAGTGGGCTATCAATATGACGCACGTTTCCCAGTGTTTATGGGCGGGCCAATGATGGGCTTTATTTTGCCCAATCTCAACGCGCCTGTAACCAAAGTCACTAACTGTTTGCTCGCGCCTGATCATTTTGAATATGCCGAACCCGAGCCAGAGCAAGCCTGTATCCGCTGCTCTGCTTGCTCAGACGCTTGCCCTGTGCATTTAATGCCGCAGCAACTATATTGGTTCGCGCGCAGTGAAGATCACCAAAAATCGGAACAATATGCCCTGCAAGATTGCATTGAATGTGGCTTGTGCGCTTATGTTTGCCCGAGCCACATTCCGCTTATTCAATATTTCCGTCAAGAAAAAGCGAAAATTTGGGAAATCAAAGAACAAGCACAAAAATCCCACGAAGCGAAATTACGTTTCGAGGCACGCCAAGCGCGTTTAGAAAAAGAAGAACAAGCCCGCAAAGCGCGTACCCAACGTGCTGCTGAAGCTCGCCGTGAAGAAATCGCAAAACAGAAAGGCGTTGATCCTGTTCAAGCCGCATTAGAACGTTTAAAAGCGAAAAAACAAAGCGACAGCGAAAGCCCAAATGTGAAAACCTTTGTGGACGAAAAAGGCCAGCTACAACCAGATAATTCCGATATTATGGCGCAACGCAAAGCGCGCCGCTTAGCTCGCCAACAAGCTGAACAAGAGAATGTGGCGTCCACTGATCAATCGCAAGAAAATTTAGCGCAAAATACTGGGGAAAATCGCACCGCACTTGATGCAAATTCCGATCCTAAGAAAGCTGCGATCGCAGCCGCACTTGCACGAGCGAAAGCTAAAAAGCAAGCTCAGAACGACACGGTTCAATCTGCAAGTTCCACAGAGAACAGTGTGGAAAATCAAGGTTTAACTGAACAAATGCAAAGCCAAAGTGCGGCTGGAAAAACAAAAGAAAAAAC
>NZ_PQVI01000149.1 GCF_002921145.1 Avibacterium endocarditidis | reverse complement strand
ATCATACACACATAAAGGAAGTAAACTATGTCACAAGTTAGCTCATTAGAAGAATTTTTAGCCAAAGTTGAACAACGCGATGGACACCAGCCAGAGTTTTTACAAGCGGTGCGTGAAGTGTTCACTTCAATTTGGCCATTCTTAGAGAAAAATCCACAATATCGTTCGCAAGCGCTTTTGGAGCGTCTTGTTGAGCCAGAGCGTTTAATCCAATTCCGCGTGGCGTGGACAGATGACAAAGGACAAGTGCAAGTAAACCGTGCTTTCCGCGTACAATTCAACAGCGCGATCGGGCCATTTAAAGGCGGAATGCGTTTCCACCCATCGGTAAACCAATCTATCTTAAAATTCTTAGGATTTGAGCAAATCTTCAAAAATGCATTAACTACATTGCCAATGGGCGGTGGTAAAGGGGGTTCAGACTTCGATCCTAAAGGCAAATCTGACGGTGAAGTAATGCGTTTCTGCCAAGCATTAATTGCTGAGCTTTATCGCCACATTGGCCCAGACACAGACGTACCAGCAGGGGACATCGGTGTTGGCGGTCGTGAAGTGGGCTATCTTGCTGGTATGATGAAAAAATTATCAAACCAAGCTGGTTGTGTATTCACAGGGCGTGGATTGTCATTCGGTGGTAGCTTAATTCGCCCAGAAGCAACAGGTTATGGCTTAGTTTATTTCGCACAAGCAATGCTTGAAGAAAAAATCAATCATTCCAAGGCAAAACCGTTGTGGTTTCAGGTTCAGGTAACGTTGCACAATATGCCATCGAAAAAGCATTACAACTTGGTGCGAAAGTTGTTACTTGTTCTGATAGCTCTGGTTATGTTTATGATGAAGCTGGCTTCACTCCAGAAAAATTAGCTGCGTTACTGGAGATCAAAAACGTACAACGTGGACGCGTGAAAGATTACGCAGAAAAATTCGGCTTACAATATGTTGCAGGTGAGCGTCCTTGGAGCGTGAAAGCAGACATCGCTTTACCTTGTGCAACGCAAAACGAGCTAGACCTTGCTGACGCACAAAAATTAATCGCCAATGGCGTACAACTTGTGGCAGAGGGCGCAAATATGCCAACCACTATCGAAGCAACAGACGCATTACTTGAAGCTGGCGTATTATTCGGCCCAGGTAAAGCAGCAAACGCAGGTGGCGTGGCAACATCTGGCTTAGAAATGGCGCAAAGCTCACAACGTCTATACTGGACAGCGGAAGAAGTGGACGCAAAATTAAAACAAATTATGCTCGACATTCACGCAAACTGTAAAAAATACGGTACGGTGGAAGGCCAAGCGAACATCAATTATGTAACTGGTGCAAACATCGCTGGCTTCGTAAAAGTTGCAGATGCAATGTTAGCGCAAGGCGTTTACTAATCCTTAAAGGGCAAAACACATTATGGACTAAGCAAGCAGAGCGAAAGGACATTAATGTGCTGATTAAAGCAAAGGGAGGAAAACCTCCTTTCTTTTATTCATAAAAATGCTAAAAAACCACCGCACTTTCGTTGCGGTAGTTTTCTTTTTGTGTTTTAACTTATCCCAAAAAATACTTATACGCTTGGCTGTTGGTAACGTCTTGATAAGTATAGGCTAATTCTTCCAAATGGGCGTTGAAGCGAATTTCATCGTTTTCATCTAGTTGGAAACCTGCAAGCACATTGCCGTAGTCTGCGCCGTGGGCGCGGTAGTGGAACAGTGAGATGTTCCAGTGCGTGCCAAGCATTTCGAGGAATTTAAGTAACGCGCCTTTTTGTTCTGGGAACTCAAAACTGTATAAGCGTTCTTTGGCTTTACTTGATGAGCGTCCGCCGATCATATAGCGAATGTGAGTTTTCGCCACATCATCATCAGACAGATCCATCACGGAATAGCCCTGTTGTTGCAACTGCGCGATAATTTCATTTTTCTCATCTTCACCACGAATTCTCACCCCGACAAAAATACAGGCTTGCGCTTGATCCGCATAGCGGTAGTTAAATTCCGTAACGGCACGATCGCCAAGCAAATGACAGAAACGCAAGAAACTGCCTTTTTCCTCCGGAATGGTTACGGCGAGCATTGCTTCGTGTTTTTCACCAATTTCGCAACGCTCAGACACATAACGTAGCGTATGGAAATTTAGGTTGGCGCCCGATAAAATATTCACCAAGGTTTCCCCTTGAATATTATTTTCTTTGACGTATTTTTTTAGCCCTGCCAGCGATACCGCCCCTGACGGCTCTGCAATTGCACGTACGTTTTCAAAAATATCTTTCATTGCGGCACAAATTTCATCGCCGTCCACCAGCACCACATCATCAAGGTATTGCTGACATAAGCGGAAGGTTTCATCGCCAATGCGTTTTACTGCCACGCCATCGGCAAATAAGCCCACTCGCTCTAAATCCACTGGTTGCCCAGCTTTTAAGGCGTGATACAGGCAGGCTGAATCTTTGCTTTCCACGCCGATTACTTTAATTTCTGGCATTAATTGTTTGATTAGCACGGCAACCCCTGCGGCTAAGCCGCCCCCGCCCACTGGCACAAAAATGCGGTCGATATTGGACGATTGTTGTAACAATTCAAGCGCCAATGTCCCTTGCCCTGCGATCACTAAAGGGTGATCGAAAGGGGGAATAAACGTCATATTTTTACTTTTAGAAAGTTCAATCGCCTTACTTTTGGCTTCATCAAAGTTTGCCCCGTAAAGTAGCACTTCTCCACCAAAATGACGCACCGCCTCTACTTTAATGCTCGGCGTATTTTGTGGCATCACGATTAATGCTTTCAAGCCCAGTAATTTGGCGGATAGTGCCACACCCTGCGCGTGGTTGCCCGCAGAAGCCGCAATCACGCCAGCTTGGCGTTGTTCATCATTTAAGGCGGCGATCATTGCATAAGCGCCACGCAATTTAAAGCTATGCACAGGCTGGCGATCTTCACGCTTAATTAAAACCTGATTGTGCAACCGTGCGGAAAGTTTATCCATCGGTTGCAAAGGGGTTGTTTGCGCGGCTTGATACACCACAGATCCCAGTTTCAAAATGGTTTTTAAATAATCATCTCCGCTCGGAGTGGGATTGTTAAATGCAAGGGTTGTCATTTTATTATCCTTAAATAAAACCAGAAATAATGTTAATTAATAAGGAAAGCACGGTTACGTTGAAAATAAAGGCGACAATGCTGTGAATTCCGCCCAAAATTCGCCCCGCTCTTGAAGAAAACATCACATCGGCCGTTTGTGCTGATGTGCCGATAATCAAGGCGGTGTAGATAAAATCATAGTAATTTGGCTCGGTTTGATAGCCATTTTGCCCATTGCTTTGTGGAATTTGCAGTGGCATTGGTTCACCGCTAACTTTCGCGTGATAGAACAAATGAGCATAGCGAATAGCAAACAGAATATGGATCACCAACCAAGAAAGGAAAATGGAAATAATCGCTAAAGTGATATGCCACGCTTTTTCCATTGGCGGAAGATTTTGTGCAATGCTCACTAAGCGAACCAATGCCACAATACAAGCACCGATAATCACGCTCACGATGATGAACATTGCTTTTGTCCCTGCTTGGCGCTCTTGTAGCACTGCGGTCATCTGCTCGCGATGACGATGCTGTTGGCGAATTGTCCAAAATGTCCAAAATAAATATAGGCTCATTCCCATATCCCAAGAATAAATGAGATCGGTACTAATATCGCCTTGCGAGAGTAGGCGAAATGCCATAAAAGAGAGAACCACCAAGATCAAACTGGTGAAAAATTTAATATGCTGTTTTAGCATTTTTTGCATTTTGCTTTCCTTGTATGCCTAAATTTAGGCAGAAATTATAAAAATTCGCGAAAAAACGACCGCACTTTGATTTACAGGTGCGGCCATTTTATTTAGTCGCTTAATTTGGAGCGATCTCGCACCGCACCTTTATCCGCCGAAGTGGCGAAATAGCCGTACATTTTGAGTGCGAAAGACACTTCACGCTGACGATTTGCTGGCTTCCAACCTTTCGCATCTTGTTCTGCGCGGCGTGCGCTCAATTCTTGTTCCGATACCATTAATTGGATTGAGCGATTTGGAATATCGATCTCAATGGTATCGCCGTCTTTCACCAAGCCGATTGTTCCGCCTGCTGCGGCTTCTGGCGAACAGTGTCCGATAGATAAGCCTGATGTACCGCCAGAAAAACGGCCGTCAGTTAATAATGCGCAGGCTTTGCCTAAGCCCATTGATTTTAAATAGCTGGTTGGGTAAAGCATTTCTTGCATACCCGGCCCACCTTTTGGCCCTTCGTAACGAATAACCACAACGTGTCCTGCTTGCACTTTGCCGCCGAGAATGCCATTTACCGCATCTTCTTGGCTTTCAAAAACAATGGCCTTTCCTGTGAATTTTAAGATGGATTCATCAACGCCCGCGGTTTTTACAATACAACCGTCCAAGGCGATATTGCCAGAAAGCATTGCTAATCCGCCGTCTTGGCTATAAGCAAAGGCTTTACTGCGAATACAGCCGTTCTCACGATCGTCATCAAGGCTGTCCCAACGGCAATCTTGTGAGAAGGCTTGTGTGGTACGAATGCCCGCAGGCCCTGCGCGATAGAATTCACGAATGGCTTCATCTTGAGTGAGCATAATGTCGTATTTGGCAATTTGCTCAGCTAGGCTTAAACCTAATACGGTGCGAGTTTGGTTATCAAGCAATCCTGCACGATCTAACTCGCCTAAAATAGCCATAATTCCACC
>NZ_PQVI01000148.1 GCF_002921145.1 Avibacterium endocarditidis | reverse complement strand
GAGAACCCACCAAACAAAACGTAAAAATTCGTAATCAATCATAGTTAGGCTCCTAATTATTTAGATGACTGCTCAAAGTAGTAACGACCTGTTTTTAATGCACTCGGGCCAAGACGAGCATATTTAAACATTAAGTACATTTCCACTACTAAGAAAATAGTATAAAGGGCACAAATCAGACCGATTGAGAACCATAATTCGCCAGTGGTTAAGTTCGATGCTGCCACACCAACTGGTAACATATCGTAAATAGCCCAAGGCTGACGACCATATTCCGCTAAGAACCAGCCACTTTCAATGGCAAGCCAAGGAAGCGGAAGTCCCCATAATAATGCGTGTAACAAGAAGCGGCTTTTACCCACTGTTTTACGCACATTTTGTACCACGGCGGCAATCATTAAGATAAGAATTAAGCCACCTGCTGCCATCATTACACGGAACGCCCAGAATGTTGGCCCAACATTAGGTACCGTATCTAAGGTTGCTTGCTTAATTTGTGATTCTGTTGCATCAACCACTTTGTCTGTATAGCGTTTTAATAGTAAGCCATAACCAAGATCACCACGTACTGCATCAAATTGTGCTTTGGTTTCTTCATTGATTTGACCTGCTTTTTTCTCTGCTCTTAATTGTTCAAGCAAACCATAAGCCACCATACCTTGACGAACACGTTGTTCATTCACCACTAAAATATCGTTGATCCCTGCAAAGGTTTTATCCAATGAACGGGTTACGATAATCCCTGCAGCGTAAGGAATTTGTAAGGCAAAATCATTATGTCTTTCCGCTTGATTTGGCACAACAATCATATTCCAATTAGCTGGTGCGGGTTCAGTATGCCATTCCCCTTCCATTGCTGCTAATTTCATTGGTTGTTTTTGTCCGATTTCATAACCAGATTCATCACCCATAATTAGCACAGACACAACGGCAATAATACCGAATACAGAAGCGACAGAGAAAGAACGTTTAGCAAAACCAATATCACGTCCTTTTAAGATGTAATAAGCACTAATTGCTAAAACAAAGAATGCCCCTGAAACATAACCTGCAGATAAAGTGTGTAGGAATTTACTTTGTGCAACTGGATTTAACCAAAGATCCATAAAGCTGGTCATTTCCATTCGCATTGTTTCAAAATTGAAATCTGAGCCTACTGGTGCTTGCATCCAGCCGTTTGCCACCAAAATCCACATTGCAGAAAGGTTTGAACCGAAAGCCACGCAGTATGTTGAGAGTAAGTGTTTACCTTTTGATAAACGATCCCAACCGAAGAAGAATAACCCAACAAAGGTAGATTCTAAGAAGAAGGCTAATAATGCCTCAATTGCCAGTGGTGCACCAAAAATATCGCCCACATAATGTGAATAATATGACCAGTTAGTCCCGAACTGGAATTCCATTGTAATACCAGTTGTTACCCCTAAGGCAAAGTTAATACCAAATAACTTACCCCAGAATTTTGTCATATCTTTATAAACTTCTTTGCCTGTTGCCACATAAAGGGTTTCCATAATCACAAGAATGAAAGATAAACCCAATGTTAATGGCACAAACAAGAAGTGATATAACGCAGTTAATGCAAACTGCAATCTAGAGAGTTCAACAACGTCTAACATCTCAACTCCTTGTAAATATTACAAGTTCTAAACCAATGATTACTGTGTAATCACCCCAAAATCTTAAAGGTACACCCTTAAGCCAAGTTAATTGAATTATCTTCACAAGAATTATACAGATAACCCAAGATCGGTATGTATTCTACTACTAAAAGTGTGGATAAAAATAGTAAAAAATGTAACACCGATCACATTTTTTAGATTTAAATCAAAAATAAACCCATAGAAAGTATGCGCTTTTTTGACAAGCTTCAAATTATAGTTTCTCTTAACATTTTTACAACAAGAATTGTGCGTTACCTCGCAAAATAGAATAAAAATGATGAATAACTAGACTTTCCCCTCAGATTTTGCTAACTTTCGCAAAGCTCATTTTTTATTATATTTTTACAGATTGAAAATAAGGGAGTTTTAATGAAAATAATGAAGGGAATTATGTTCGTGGCAACGCTTGCTGCAACTGCATTTATGAGCGTTTCAATTTCAGCAGCACCACAACAAACAGAGAAAAATGCAATCCCTCAGCAATGCGCCAAACTCTTTAAAGAAACCGAAAACCTCATTGCCGAAGCGGAAAAACAACCGGGTACACACACCCAGTTAAACAAAATTAAGAGTAAGCTAAACCAAAGCAAAAAACAGATTCTTGAAATGGAACTTGCAACACAGATGAAAAGTTGTGATGCGGCGTTAGCAAAACTGGCTTCTAAACAACAAAATACACTGTAATGATTAAAAAGGCTTGTTAAAAAACAAGCCTTTTTTTATCTCCACTGTCTCTACAAAAATTAATCTTCTTGTAAAACCACTTTCCCAATGTAACCAAAATTACGATAACGCTGCGCGTAATCAATACCGTAGCCCACCACAAATTCATCAGGAATAGTGAAACCTACCCAATCCACTGGCACTTCCACTTCACGGCGCGAAGGTTTATCCAATAAAGTACAAATACGCAATGAAGCGGGATCACGCAGTTTTAGCATTTCACGCACTTTTTGCAAGGTGTAACCCGTATCAATAATATCTTCCACAATGAGAACCTGTTCATTACGAATATCGCCATCAAGATCCTTGCTAATTTTCACATCGTGATTTGTCGTCATTCCGCTGCCATAGCTTGTGGTGGTCATAAATTCCACTTCACCGGTAAATCAATTTCACGCACCAGATCTGCCATAAACATAAATGAACCACGCAACAAGCCAACCACAATCAGCTTTTCTACCTTTTGCTGATGATAATATTGCGTAATCTCACGGCCCAATTCGCTAATTCTTGCACGCACATCTTGCTCCGAAATCATCACATCTACATAGTGTTTTTTCATTATTAATTTACCTTTAAGCCCGCCAATGGCGAAATGATTGAGTTAAAAACGGTGAAATTGTAGCAAAAAAAAGGCCGAGATATAAGTCTCAGCCTTTTAAATACCCTAACGAATTTACTTTCTACTCTACTTGTTTGGAGCATCTTAAAAATGAATCATCATTTTCAACAACAATACTTAACAAACGCCCTCATTCTAGCAAACTAAAAAGTATTGTCAATAAGAATAATTCTCATTCATAAAATTAATTTCCTGATACCTTCATCTTTTCTAACAAGATTGAACCAGTTTGAATGTTAGAGCGGTGTTCAATATCGTCTGCCACAGCGACAATTTGCTTAAACATTTCGGGAAGTGTCCCTGCAATGGTAATTTCAGCCACTGGATATTGGATTTGCCCATTTTCCACCCAAAATCCTGCTGCACCACGGGAATAATCACCAGTAACGAGATTGACGCCTTGCCCCATGAGATCCGTAACTAGCAAGCCCGTTCCCATTTTTTCTAAAAGTGCGGTCAATCCCCCCTGCAAATTTGGTTTCACTAACCAATTATGAATCCCACCCGCGTGGCCCGTGCTTTGCATACCCAGCTTTCGCCCACTATAACTAGTTAATAAGTAAGTTTGCAAAATGCCTTGCTCAATAATTTCCATATCGCGAGTTCGCACGCCTTCACTATCAAAAGGTGAAGAAGCCAATTTCCCAATTAAATGTGGGCGTTCACTAATGTGAAACCAATCTGGCAAAATTTGCTTGCCTAAGGCATCTAATAAAAACTCGCTTTACGGTATAAACTGCCGCCACTAATCGCTGCGGTCAAATGACTGATCAGCCCTGTTGCCACATCATTTAAAAACACTACTGGCACTTCTTGGGTCGCAATTTTTTGCGGATTTAAACGTGATAAGGCTTTTTTCGCCGCATTTTCTCCCACCCAAGCTGGATTTTCTAACTTATCTGGATAACGTGAAATGGTATATTCATAATCACGCTCAAGCTGATCATTTTCCCCCGCAATCATCGAACAAGAAAGGGAATAACGGCTAGACAAATAGCTCTGCAACATTCCATAACTGTTGCCATAAACTCGCACGCCAGTATGAGAATTAAAAGCAGCCCCTTCACTATTTACAATACGCTCATCATAATCCAACGCCGTTTTTTCTGCATTCAATGCTAACGATGTCGCCTGATCCACATCAATGTCAGTGGGGTGATAAAGGGATAAATCTGGCGCATCAAACGCCATTAAATCGCGATCAGCCAAGCCTGCGCAATCATCAGGCGAGGTATATTTTGCAATGGCAAGGGCGGCTTCCACGGCATTTTTGATCGCCACCGGGCTTAAATCAGAAGTGGACGCATTGCCTTTTTGCTGCCCTAAATAAACCGAAATACCTAATGCCCCATCATTATTAAATTCCACGTTTTCAATTTCTTGCAAACGAGTGGAAACAGAAAGCCCATTTACTTTGGTCACGGCAACTTCCGCGCTTGCGCCCGCTTTTGTTGCAATATCAATGGCATAACTCACAGCCTCACGCAATTCTTGTTCTTGCTGTTTTAAAAGTGCGGTAGGATTTTGTTGCATTTTTTAACCTCTCATCAAAATTTGCCGTATTCTATCCCATTTTCCCTTATCTCGCTAATTTAGCCGAAATTATGCTACACTAACGCCCATTTAGCGTATTTAGATTTAGGAAAACCTTATGGCAAAACGTAGAAAAGAACAATTTGATTGGGAAGATGAAGAACAAGAAGAAATTATTTGGGTAAGCAAAAGTGAAATAAAACGTGATGCGGAAGCCTTAAAACAGCTAGGTGAAAAATTGGTAAATCTAACCAAAACCAACTTAGAAAAAATTCCATTGGAAGAAAATATTCTTGATGCCATTGCGCTCGCTCAACGCTTACAAAAAGAAGCAAAACGCCGCCAACTACAGTATATTGGCAAGCTGCTGCGCCAAGTAGATTCTGAGCCAATCCAAGAAGCCTTGGATAAAATCGAGAATAAACACAATCACCAACAAGCACTGTTACATAAATTAGAATTACTGCGTGATGAACTCATCACCAAAGGGGACGAGGCATTAAGCAATGTACTGCATGACTACCCCGATGCCGATCGCCAACATCTGCGCAACCTAATCCGTGCAGCGCAAAAAGAAAAAGTGCAAAACAAACCGCCAAAAGCCTATCGTGAGATTTTTCAATATTTGAAAGAATTGGCGATTGAGGAATAATTTATCCCCACATATCCCAATAAAAAATGGCACGCTTAATGTGCCATTTTTTGCTGAGAACGCTGATTTTAGCCTATTCATCTAATAACCGCTTCCAAATTTCAACTGTTTCAGGTTTTGGTGTACCTTTCTCCATTCCTAATTGAATAGCAATATGTTGCAACTGCTTTGCAAGCGCTGGCTGTCCACATAAATTAAGGCTTACGATAATACGAGAGATTTTTTTATCTTCGTGTCCAATATGTCTAATCCAATAATCTCGATTCTTTATTTCCTCGCTAATTTTGAGTTCACTATTTTCCAAATATAATTCCCAATAACGGATGATATGTTTAAACGTTGTTAAAAATTTAGGGGCTGTAGTAGATTAGCCCTAAATATTATCTATATAACCGGAAAGTGAATTACCAGATGGGTTATTAAATAAGTTCATATGTAGCCACTGTTATCGGTGTATTGGTTGAAGTGCCTGTGATGCTTTCACTTGTTGCGTTGTTAAATCGTTGGAATAAATAATGACAAGCAGTGGGATTTTCGCAATTTACAAATTTTCACGAAAATCCCTCTATTTTTATAGTTAGATACCACTATTCCACTTTAAACATCCCCATCATACCGAGGTTTTCATGTTCTAAAATATGGCAATGGTACATTTTCAACCCAGTATGTCCTTGCTTAAAGCGAACAATCACTTTTTCATAAGGGCGTAAATTAACCACATCTTTTAACGCTCTGCCTTCTGGCTTAAAGGTTTTACCGTTTAACGTATGTTGAATTACTTCAAATTGAGTGCCATGCAAATGGAATGGATGATCCATATGGCTTTCATTGAAGATTTCCCACTGTTCCACTTCATTCAATTTGGTAACAAAATCAATACGGTTCATATCAAAGGTTTGACCGTTGATTAAGAACATCCCATCCATCATTGGCGGAATAGGGTTATTCGTTGGTGCTGTGCTGGTGTGATGTGTGTCATGATTCATCATTGGCATATTTGTATGGTTCATCATTTTTTCACTAAAGCGAATTTGGCGAACCTGCTTTGGTTCATCCCAGTTAGGCAAGGATCTTAAGCTTTCAGGTAACTGAACAGGTTCTGATTTCACCTGAATTGTGGCTAAAGTGAGATCTTTAGGCTGTTCTTGCACCATCATCTTACGGCGATCATAATAACCGCTTTGTAAATTGACTGTTCCTTGCGTTTCACCCACCATAATCACTTCAACGCGTTCGGCTGGTGTAAGTAGCAGTTCATCAACAGGCGAGCGAGGTTTTTCAAGTAAACCACCTTCGGTACCCACCACAATCCATTTCACCCCTGGAATGTTTAAACGAAAATAACGAGCGCTAGTGGCATTCCAAAGACGGATTCGTTCATTCGTTTTCACTTGAATCTGGGGCTGATATTGACCGTTGATTAACACAAATTCACCCTCACGGCCGTTCATCCAATCTAACATCGTGTTTGCTGGAATGGTGCCATCGGCATTTAAACGCAGATCGGAAATCACCCAATGTTGTTCAGGAAGGTGTGCAAGCGGATCATTTTTCGCTTTAACAACGAAAGTGCCTGCTAAGCCTTTATAGACTTGTTCGGAAACATGGTCATGTGGATGAGGGTGGTACCAATATGTCCCAGCACTGCCTTGAGGTAGCGTAAAGCGATAGACTTTTTTCCCTTGCGGTTCAACCATATCCATCGGGTTACCATCCGCCTCATTTGGTACATCTAAACCGTGCCAATGCACCGTTGTGGGTTGTGGTAGGTGATTGATAAATTCAATTTCTACGGTATCGCCTTCAAATACTTCAATTTGTGGCCCGGGTAGTTGTCCGTTATAAGCCCAAAATTCCGTTTCTTTATTGTCTGCGAGGCGAATTTTAATAGGCTCTGCTTTTAAAGTGGCTTTGAATAGTCCAGCTTGAGTGGATTGGTTAGCAAGCTTTGGTAATATACCATTGAGTGATAAGCCTGAGGGCATTGCCTCGAGAGGCATTAAGCCAGTAGGGGCTGAATGCATCATCGCCATATTGCCGTGTTGTGCGTGGTTCATCATATTCGCAAGGCTATAAAGCGAGCTACTGGCTAAGCTAAGCCCAATGCCATAACGTAAAAAATCTCGACGTTTCATTTTTTCACCTCTTATTGGTTATAGGATTTGAACACTTCACTTTCACCGTTTTTCTTAATCAAAATAACATCATAGGGATCTTTACGTCCGCCGTATGCTTCACCGTCCATACCTGGTGAACCAATCGGCATGCCAGGTGCGGACAAGCCAACTGCATCGGGTTTTTCTGCGAGTAAACGTTTGATATCCTCAGCAGGTACATGTCCTTCAATCACATAGCCATCAATCACGGCTGTGTGGCAAGAAGCATGTTCATATTTAATGTTAAAGCGCTTATGAGCATTATAATTGCCTGTTTCGTTGACTTTAATCTCAAAACCGTTTTTCTGCATATAGCTGATCCATTCATTACAACAGCCACAAGTCGGGCTTTTCCACACTTCCATAGAAAGTGTTTGTGCTTGAGCAAAAGCGGTTATGCCTAAACTTAAAAGCAACAATGAGCGGGTGAATTTATGTAATTTCATAAGATGTCCTTATTTTTATTGAGATGGAATGGCGCAATGTTAAAGCTTGACCTAGGGTTAAGGTCAAGTAATCTGAAAAAATTCTATCATTTGAAAATTTTTCTCAAAATCCTACTGCTTGTAGTAGAGATATGCCAACGTACCATCCACTATTATTTTTGGGGCTGTACTAGATAACTAGAATAAATTCTGCTTTACTAAATGTTCTAAAATGGAAATTTGAACTTTTATTTCACTGTGGTTAAAACGCCATTCACATTCCTTCAAATACAGTTCAAAATGCTCTTTGGGAATGCCGTTAAACTTCCGTAAGTGGCGTTTTGCCTGATTCCAAAAGTTCTCAATTCCGTTAATATGATTTTGCCGTTCAGCAAAAATGTGTGCTGTGATTGATGCGAAAGTAGCTAAACTCACTCACATCAAGTACATCATAGCTTTTGTAACAATCAGTATAAACAATACTGTCAGGCTTTACCTGCTCACGTATTATCAGCAATAAAGTGGCAGTTTGCGTATTGGGCACAGCAACGGTGTAAACCTTGCCGTTGCGCTTCAGAAGCCCGAATACAGCCACTTTGCCGGCTGCCCCGCGACCGCGTTTGCCTTTGCGCTGTCCGCCAAAATAGCTTTCATCAACCTCTACTTCGCCATCAAACATTTCCAGATGCGGGCTGTTATGGAAAATCAGTAAACGTAAACGATGAAAATAATAGGCAGCAGTGTTTTTATTAACGCCGACTAATTGAGCTGCAATGCGAGCACTAACACCCGCAATAAACAGTTCAATCAGTTTGTTTTGCTTGTACTGACTTAAACGACTTCTTCTCATAGGGATTATTCTAACCTGAAATTAGATTTCCCTAGTTATCTAGTACAGCCCCTTAAATATTTGTTTAAAACACCGTTTGGAGCAATTCAAGCGGTGTTTTTGTGTGGAAATTTTGCAAAAAATGAACTTTCAGGCTGCCTGAAAAAACATTATCCTTTATCTTTAATACTTTTAATGATTTGACAATTTTCAATTTCTTTATTTTGACAACCAATAATTTGTTCCAAAAATGATTTAACTTCTTGTAATTGCTTAATTTGTTCGTTGATATGTGATAAATGTTTTTGGGTTAATTCATCAACATCATCACATTGATGATTGGGAGTTGTTTGAAATGTCAATAAGACCTGAATGTCATTTAAAGAAAAACCGATATTGCGACAAGTTTTAATAAAGCGTAATTGTTCTAGCTGATTTTCATCAAAAACTCGGTAGCCATTAGCTTGAAAAGTTGGCTTGATTAAGCCTTGTTTTTCATAATAACGAATGGTTTCTAAATGCACGCCTGTTTGTTCACTGGCTTGTTTAATTTGAAAAATTTTTGACATTGTACTTGGCTCTGTAATAACTACGGAGTTTATATTATAGCAAATTTCAATCATCTTTCGGAGTTTGTTATGGCGTGCCAAAGTTGTTGCAGTTCAAATCAGCCCATTCATCAATCACCCAAGTACAAAAAAGCCTTGTGGATTGTCTTGATATTAAATTTATCAATGTTCTTTGTGGAAATTGTAATGGGGATTAAATCGGGTTCAACTTCGCTGTTGTCGGACAGCTTGGATTTCTTGGGCGATAGTGCCAATTATTTGATAAGTTTGATTGTTTTGCCAATGGCATTAAGTTACCGTGCCAAAGCATCTATGGTTAAGGGGCTAACGATGGGCGTTTTTGGCTTATTTATTTTAATTACAACCATTTATCGTGCGTTTTATGGGGAAATTCCCAGTTATAGCGAAATGAGTATTGTGGGATTTTTGGCGTTATTGGTGAATGTGTCGGCATTGTTGATATTATTAAAATTCCGTGATGGCGACAGTAATGTCCGAAGTGTATGGGTATGTTCTCGCAATGATGCGATTGGTAATGTGGCAGTGATTTTGGCTGGCATAGCAGTTTATTTTTTTCAATCAAAATATCCTGATTTAATTGTGGCGTTTATTTTGGCATTTTTAGCATTACAAGCCAGTCAAGAAATCATCAAAAGGGCTTGGGTGGAAGTAAAAGTCAGTTAATTTATAAACACCGTTTGAATTTGATTTTCAAGCGGTGTTTTTGTTTGAGAATTTTGCAAAATAACTTTCAGGCAGCCTGAAAAACCTACACCCCTTTATTTTCCAGCGATTTTCGGTTTATCCACCACACCAGCGACAACATCACAGGCACTTCAACCAACACGCCCACCACCGTTGCCAATGCCGCCCCTGAATTTAAACCAAATAAAGCAATCGCCACCGCCACCGCCAATTCAAAAAAACTTGCTTGTGCCGATTAAGGCAAGCAGGGGCGGAAATGGCGTGGGGCAATTTAAGCCATTTTGCCCAAATCGCACTCAAGGCAAAAATGCCGTAAGTCTGCACCAATAAAGGAATGGCAATCAGCAGGATAATCATCGGCTTATCCACAATGGTTTGTGCCTGAAACGCAAACAACAGCACCACCGTCAATAACAATCCCAAGATAGACAAAGGCTTAAAACGCTGGCTGAATTGGCGAATTTTGTGTTCATCTTGCAAAGATTTGCGAGTGGCAACTCCCACAAGCAAAGGCAACACCAAATACAGCAACACGCTAAAAAACAGCGTATCCCACGGGATTGTGATGTCGTTGATACCCAAAAGTAGCCCAGCAATCGGGGCAAAGGCAAAAATCATAATCACATCATTTAAAGACACTTGCACCAGCGTGTAATTGGGGTCGCCTTTGACCAGTTGAGACCAAACAAAAACCATTGCCGTACAAGGTGCAACCCCAAGCAAAATCATACCTGCAATGTATTCGTTTGCCGATTGTTCATCTACCCAGCCAGCAAAAAACACCTTAAAAAACAACCAGCCAACAAGTGCCATCGTAAAAGGCTTAATCAACCAATTCACCGTTAAAGTCAGCCACAGCCCTTTGGGATTGTGGCGGATATTTTTAATGGCAAGCCAGTCAATTTGTATCATCATCGGATAAATCATCAGCCAAATCAGCACCGCAATCGGCAAATTGATTTGAGCCACCTGCATTGTGGCAATCCATTGAAAATAAGGTGTAAACCAAATACCCAGCCCCACGCCAAGCAAAATCGCCAACCCCACCCACACACTCAAAAA
>NZ_PQVI01000147.1 GCF_002921145.1 Avibacterium endocarditidis | reverse complement strand
AATAAAAGTACCGTACATCGTTTATTACAAGGATTGCAAAGCGAAGGCTATGTACAACCATCAGGAATTGCAGGAAATTATCGTTTAACAACAAAATGCTTAGGAATAGGGCAAAAAATGCTTGCTTCGTTAAACATTATTAATGTTGCGGCACCTTATTTAGAAGAGCTTAATCTTAGCCTTGGCGAAACCGTTAATTTCTCTAAAAGAGAAGATGATCACGCCATTATGATCTATAAACTTGAGCCCACCACAGGTATGCTACGAACCCAAGCCTATATCGGACAACGATTGCAGCTTTACTGTTCAGCAATGGGCAAACTTTACCTTGCTTACGAAAAGAATGAAGATTATCTCGCCCATTATTGGCAACAACAAAAACATAATATCAAGCAGCTTACTAGCAACACCGTCACAGATATTCATTTAATGGAAAAAGAGCTAAATGATATTCGACAAGAACAATTCGCAATGGATAGAGAAGAGAATGAAATCGGTGTGGTTTGCGTGGCTTGCCCAGTTTTTAATTACCACGGAATTGTAGATTACGCAGTTTCAGTATCACTTTCATCTTATAAACTGCGTCAGATTGGTATTCCTTATCTGCTAAATAAAATTCAAAACGTAGCAAGGGCAATTTCAAAAGAATTAGGGTATGAAAATATCGCAGAATAAATTCTCCCAACGAAAAACAGGCTGGTTTCCCAGCCTTTTTATTGATATAAAAAACTCGCGAATTTTACACCGCACTTTGCTTTTTTGGCATTTGCCCTTTTGCTTAATGTAAGTTTTGCAAGGCGTAAACCTTGTAATCATCTAAATTCTTCACGCTTTCCACTAAGGCTTCGGCGGCGGCGAGGGTGGTTTGGATAAACACTTTTTGTTGTAATGCGCTGCGGCGAATGGAGTGGCTGTCTTCCACGCTTTCAGGCAGGCTGCCTACGGTGTTTATCACCATAGCGATTTCGCCGTTTTTGATGGCGTCCACAATATGTGGGCGGCCTTCACGCACTTTATTGACGATTTGCGCGAAGATGCCGTTTTCGCGTAAGAATTTTGCTGTGCCGATGGTGGCACATAAGCCGTAGCCTTGTTCTTGCAAGCGTTGAGCGATAGGCAGCAAGCGGGCTTTGTCTTTGTCATCAACGGAAAGGAACACTTTGCCCGTTTTGGCAATGCGTTCGCCCGCCCCGAGTTGGGCTTTGATAAAGGCTTCAGCAAAGGTTTGCCCCACGCCCATCACTTCCCCAGTGGAACGCATTTCAGGCCCTAAAATGGTGTCCACGCCTGGGAATTTGATGAATGGGAAAACCGCTTCTTTCACCGCATAAAAGTGCGGTTGAATTTCACCTTGAATTTGTTGTTCGCTGAGGCTCATTCCTGCCATTACACGCGCGGCGATTTTGGCAAGTGGTCGCCCTGTGGCTTTGCTCACAAATGGCACGGTACGGCTGGCACGCGGGTTCACTTCTAACACATAAACCACGCCGTCTTGCACCGCAAATTGCACGTTCATTAAGCCCACCACGCTCAGGGCTTTCGCCATTGCCACTGTTTGACGGCGGATTTCATCTTGAATTTCATTGCTCAAAGAGTATGGTGGAAGTGAACAAGCACTATCGCCGCTGTGAATGCCCGCTTGTTCGATGTGTTGCATAATGCCACCGATCACCACTTGTTCGCCATCGCAAATGCAATCCACATCTACTTCAATGGCATTGTTTAGGAAATGGTCGAGCAAAATCGGGCTGTCGTCCGACACTTGCACCGCCTCACGCATATATTGATTGAGTTCGTCCACGTTATACACGATTTGCATTGCACGCCCGCCCAGCACATAAGAAGGACGCACCACCAGCGGATAGCCCACTTCTTCCGCCAATTTCACCGCATCAATGGCATTGCGTGCGATGCGGTTGTTTGGCTGTTTTAAGCCGAGCTGTTGTAAAATCTGTTGGAAACGCTCGCGATCTTCCGCCGCGTCAATGCTATCCGCCGATGTGCCGATAATCTTCACGCCATTTTCTGCCAAGGCATTTGCCAATTTCAGCGGGGTTTGACCGCCATAATGCACGATTACGCCATAAGGTTGTTCAACGTGAATAATTTCTAGCACATCTTCCAAGGTAAGTGGTTCAAAATATAAACGATCGGAAGTATCGAAATCGGTGGAAACCGTTTCTGGGTTGCAGTTTACCATAATGGTTTCAAAACCGCTTTCGCGAAGTGCAAGGGCGGCGTGTACACAGCAATAATCGAACTCGATCCCTTGCCCGATACGGTTAGGCCCACCGCCTAAAATCATAATTTTTTTCCGCTCCGAAGGCTTGGCTTCGCACTCTTCTTCGTAGGTAGAATAGAGATAGGCGGTGTCGGATTTAAATTCACCCGCACAGGTGTCCACCCGTTTATAGACAGGGTGAAGATGGAAAGATTTGCGTAAGTTTCGCACCGCACTTTCACTACTTTTCACTAGCTGAGCAATGCGTTTATCGGAGAAGCCTTTGCGTTTTAAACGGCGAAGCTCTGCATAATCGAGCTGATCTAGTGTTTTTTGCTCAAGCGCCAATTCTTCTTGCACCAAATCTTGAATTTGCACTAAGAACCACGGGTCGATTTTGGAATAATGATGCACTTCTTCCAAGCTAAAGCCTGCACCAAAGGCATCGGCAACGTAAAGAATGCGGTTCGGGCCGGGATTACCTAGCTCGGTGCGGATTTTCTCAGGGGCTTCAGACAGCAAATTGAAGCCACAAATGCCCGTTTCCAAACCACGCAAGGCTTTTTGCAAGCTTTCTTGGAAAGTGCGTCCCATTGCCATCACTTCGCCGACCGATTTCATTTGCGTAGTGAGGCGATCGTCCGCTTTCGGGAATTTTTCAAAGGCAAAACGAGGCACTTTGGTTACCACATAATCAATGGATGGCTCGAAAGACGCAGGAATTAGCCCGCCTGTGATGTCGTTCCGCAATTCGTTCAGCGTATAGCCCACCGCTAATTTCGCTGCCACTTTTGCGATTGGGAATCCTGTGGCTTTCGAGGCAAGGGCTGAAGAACGGCTCACACGCGGGTTCATTTCGATCACGATCATCTCGCCGTTAGCAGGATTAATGGCAAATTGTACGTTTGAACCGCCCGTATCCACGCCGATTTCACGCAGCACCGCAAGGCTGGCGTTACGCATAATTTGATATTCTTTATCGGTGAGGGTTTGTGCGGGGGCAACGGTAATGGAATCCCCCGTATGTACGCCCATTGGGTCGAAGTTTTCAATGGAGCAGACGATAATGCAGTTGTCCGCTTTATCCCGCACCACTTCCATTTCATATTCTTTCCAGCCTAACACCGATTGTTCGATAAGTAATTCGTGGGTTGGCGAGGCATCAAAACCGCGTTCGCAAATGGCGACAAATTCATCACGGTTATAGGCGATTCCACCGCCCGAACCGCCCATTGTGAAAGACGGACGAATTAAGGTTGGAAAGCCTACTTCTGTCTGTGCTGCCCAAGCTTCATCGAAAGTATGGCAAACAAAGGATTTTGGTGTATTTAAACCGATTTTCGCCATTGCTTCTTTAAAGCGTCCACGATCTTCTGCTTTATCAATGGCATCTTCGCTTGCCCCAATCAACTCCACGCCGTATTTTTTCAGCACGCCATTTTTGGAAAGATCTAAAGCACAGTTCAACGCAGTCTGCCCGCCCATTGTTGGCAAAATAGCATCAGGACGTTCTTTCTCAATGATTTTTTCCACCGTTTGCCAAGTGATTGGCTCGATGTAGGTAACGTCCGCCATATCGGGGTCGGTCATAATGGTGGCTGGGTTGGAATTTACCAGCACCACTTTATATCCCTCTTCACGCAACGCCTTACAGGCCTGTGCGCCTGAGTAGTCAAATTCACAAGCCTGCCCAATCACAATCGGGCCAGCACCGATAATTAATATTGTCTTTATGTCTGTACGTTTTGGCATCTTAGTTTCTCTTATAATATTTTTAACGTTGTGTATGGATTGTTAATCCAGCTTTGTGGCTCATCATTGGTTTTATTTTTGTTTAGCTTGTTCTAACGCCGCCACAAACTTATCAAACAAATAGGCAACATCATTTGGGCCGGGGCTAGCTTCAGGGTGGCCTTGGAAAGAGAATGCCACTTGATCGGTCAACTCAATGCCTTGCACGGAATGATCAAATAAAGAGCGGTGGGTTATTTTCACGTTTTTTGGTAGGCTGTGTTCGTCCACTTCAAAACCGTGGTTTTGGCTAGTGATGAACACTTTTTGCGTATCCAAATCTTGCACGGGGTGGTTTGCACCGTGATGCCCGAATGGCATTTTTTTCGTTTTACCACCTACAGCAAGCCCGAGTAATTGATGCCCTAAACAAATGCCGAAAATCGGTTTTTTCGTTTTGAGCAAGGTTTGAATATTGCTGATGGCATAATCGCAAGGCTCAGGATCGCCGGGGCCATTGGATAAGAAAATGCCGTCAGGTTGATAGGCTAGCACTTCTTCTGCTGAGGTTTTAGCTGGCACAACGGTGATTTTACAGCCTCTTTCGGCGAGCATTCGTAGAATATTATGCTTTACACCAAAATCATAAGCGACAATGTGATATTGTTGCTCTGGCTGCGGGTTGTAGCCTTTACCCAGTTGCCATTCTCCTTGTGTCCATTCATAAGGGGTTTGGCAGGTAACTTCTTGAGCTAAATCTTTGCCCGCCATTGAGCCAAAACCTTGTGCAAGCTCAAGGTTTTTTTTCTCATCAATATCGCCTGCCATAATGCAGCCTGCCATTGCACCTTTATCACGCAATAAACGGGTGAGGCGACGAGTATCAATATCCGCAATTGCGACGACATTATTGGCTTTTAGGTAATCAGCAAGGCTTTGATTGGCACGGAAGTTGCTGTGTAATAACGGTAAATCACGAATGATTAATCCGCTGGCATACACGGCATGGCTTTCTTGATCTTCTGTGTTTGTGCCAGTATTACCAATATGGGGATAGGTAAGGGTAACGATTTGTTGAAAATAAGAGGGATCAGTGAGAATTTCTTGATAGCCAGTCATTGAGGTATTAAACACCACTTCGCCAATGGTATGCCCATTTACACCGATTGATGTACCGTGAAAAACACTGCCGTCAGCCAAGACTAAAATTGCTGGACTAGACATAAAAACTCCTTAATTGTAGGTGAACACTTACGAATGCTCGTTAACCGAAATTTAGTGAAAAAGCACCGCACTTTGGTTTGGCGTTTTACGCTAAATTGCATTGGTGGTTAGCTCACAGGCTAAACGGGCTAATTCTAAAAGACAATAGCCCAATATTCAAGCAAATTCGTAAGGAATGTGTAGTATATTTATTCATTAATTTTGCATAAATAATCAATATAATGCAAGCGATTTATTTTTCTCTGATTTATTTTGTAGATTTTCACCAAGTTGTTTACAATGTACCTTATTTTAAGTAACAAGGCTTATTTATGAAAAAATCCGTATTACTTGCCAGCCTGGTGCTGGGTTCTGCAATGCTTACAGGCTGTGCGACCATTGATCCGCAAACTGGTGAGCGCAAAGATCCTTTAGAGGGCTTTAACCGCGCAATGTTTGATTTTAACTATCATGTCGCTGATCCTTATCTTCTTAAACCTGTTGCAAAAGGCTGGAAAAACTATGTACCACAGCCAGTGAAAACAGGTATTATCAATGTGGCGAATAACCTTGATGAGCCAGCCAGTTTCGTCAATCGCCTATTGCAAGGTGAATTTAAAAAAGCAATGGTGCATTTCAATCGCTTCTGGATTAACAGTATTTTCGGCTTAGGTGGTTTAATTGACTGGGCAAGTGCAAGCCCGCCTTTGCGTGTTGAAGAAAAACGCCGCTTTGGTGATACATTAGGTGCTTATGGTGTCGAAACGGGTACTTATGTGATGTTACCAATGTATGGACCAGCAACGCCACGCCAAGATCTAGGCAATTTAGTCGATACTACCTACCCAATGCTATCTTTGCTTGGCCCTTGGGGATTATTCAAATGGGGTATTCAAGGCATTGATCGTCGTGCCAAACTGCTTGATAAAGACGCCCTTTTACAACAAGCACAAGATCCTTATGTCACCTTCCGTGAAGCCTATTTCCAAAATTTGGAATATCATGTTAAAGATGGCAATGTGAGCAGTGAAACGCCCGCATTATCGGCTGACGAACTAAAAAGAAATTGACTAAAGACTAAAAATAAGAAGGAATGAAAAATGGAAATGACCTCAACACAGCGTTTGATCTTAGCCAACCAATACAAATTAATGGGCTTATTAGATCCCAATAATGCGGCAGCATATACCCGCTTAGAGACCATTGTAAAAGGCGGTTTTGGCTTAGAATTGAAAGAGTTAGATAAAGAATTTTCTAATCTTTCAGAACAAGAATGCCAAACTGTACGCGACACGCTGGAAATGTACCACGCCCTGCACGTTTCTTATAATAATCTCGGCGACAAATCTGCTGTTACGCCACACCGCTTACAATTTGCCGGTTATTGTGCGGTGCGTGAGAAAAAATACCTCAATTACTTACGTTTTATCACCACCACAGAAGGCAAATACGCAGAATTTATGCAATGCGAGCACGGTTGTGATTCACAAACGCCAATGTGGGATAAATACATCAAAATGCTCGAAGCGTGGCGCAGCTGCCCACATGAATATCATTTAAGTATGGCAGAAATTCAAAAAATCTTGAATGCTTAATGTGAAAACCACAGCATAGTGATCTGCTCCCTAAAAGTTGAATATGGTCAACCAATTAAGGAGCAGATTTTTTATGAAAAACATTATTCTTTAAGCCAAGAATGAGCAGGCATACATCAATCAGTGGAATATTACGCTCTCCAGCTACTCCCTAAATTATGTTTAGTATTATTAATGTTTCAAAAATATGATATTCATAGGCTCATTAATGACGCTATTTAACGAGAATAACTGTCAACCAGACGCAATATTCAAATGAAATTAAAAGGACTAAGCCCAGTGCAAGACAAGGCCTAGTCATTAAATTCATCTGAATTTT
>NZ_PQVI01000146.1 GCF_002921145.1 Avibacterium endocarditidis | reverse complement strand
TAACCCGAGGGCAAAAAAGGTGGTAAAAATAAAACCGATCACCGCATCTTGACGTAAATTGGACAAGGATTTCACCCAGAGAATAGAAAGTGCGGCTAAAATTCCTGAAAAAAATGCGCCAATCACATAAGGAAAAGAAAAGGCATAGGCGATGGCAACACCAGGAACAACCGAATGAGAAAGCGCATCGCCAATCAATGACCAGCCTTTCAGCATTAAATAAGCGGATAAAAAAGCACAAATGCCGCCCACCATTGCGCTTAACACAAAGGCGTTAATCATATAATCATACTGGAAAGGTTCT
Source organism: Avibacterium endocarditidis (assembly GCF_002921145.1). Taxonomy (GTDB): domain Bacteria; phylum Pseudomonadota; class Gammaproteobacteria; order Enterobacterales; family Pasteurellaceae; genus Avibacterium; species Avibacterium endocarditidis. The sequence continues at coordinate 12,061 of NZ_PQVI01000146.1, read as the reverse complement.
AATAATAAGGCGATCATTGGCTGTTCTCTTTGTCAGTGCGACAGGGGCAATCTTCCAGATTACAATCACGCACGATTGGCGCAGGCGGATCGTTTTTCGTTTGTCCGTAAAATACAGCAGGCAGTTCATCATCGGTAAGCACCGTTACGGTGCGCTCGTCTTCATCATCGTGCAAATCACGCCCACTCAGTTTCACGTTACGCAGCACGCCACCGAATACTTGCTCTAAATTTTGCTGAGTAAAGGTGGTGGCGGTGCTACCCTGAGCAAGCACGGTGCGGTTAATCATAATCACTTGATCACAATAATCTGGCACTGCGCCTAAATTATGGGTAGAAACTAAAATTAAATAACCTTCTTCACGCAAGTTGGCAAGCAAGTCCATAATCGCTGCTTCCGTTTGCACATCAACGCCGGTGAAAGGTTCATCAAGCAGAATAATTTTACTTTTTTGTGCCAGCGCACGAGCCAGAAAAACGCGTTTTTTCTGCCCACCAGAAAGCTCGCCAATTTGACGCTGTGCGAGATGCGCGATATTTAAGCGCTCCATTGCCAGCTGAACTTCTTGTTTATCAAGTGCGGTGGGAATTCTGAGAAAATTCATATAACCATAACGCCCCATCATTACCACATCGTAAACGGATACGGGAAATTGCCAATCCACTTCTTCACTTTGTGGCACATAAGCGATTAAATTTTGCTTTAATGCCTTCTTAATCGGCTGACCGCACAGCAACACCTGCCCTTGTTGCGGTTTTACCAAGCCCATTAAACTTTTAAATAAAGTGGATTTCCCACTGCCATTCACCCCCACTAAAGCACAGGTTGTGCCACCTTGTAGCTGAAAAGACACATTATGAATGGCGGTATGTCCGTTGTTATAACGAACAGTTACGTCCTGTACTTCAATGGTGGGCTGATTATTGGGCATTTTCAAATCCTTCAATAATGGTGGAAATGGTGGTATTGAGCAAATCTAAATAGGTGGGAACTGGCCCTTTGGCGTTGGAAAGGGAGTCCACATAAAGTACACCGCCATAATGAATTTGGCTTTCTTTCGCCACTTGTTGCGCAGGCTTTGGCGAAATGGTGCTTTCGCTGAAAATCACCGGAATCTGATGTTGGCGAATTAAATCAATCATTTTACGCACTTGCTGTGGCGTGCCTTGTTGTTCTGCATTCACCGCCCAAAGATAAACTTCATTAAAACCATAATCTTGCGCTAAATAACTAAATGCCCCTTCAGAAGTGGCAAGCCAGCGTTGTGCTTGGGGAATTTTGTCCAATTTAGGGCGAAGTGTGCTATCTAAAGTGCGGATCTTTTTGGCGTAATTTTCTGCATTTTGGCGGTAAGTTTCGGCATTTTGTGGATCGTATTTGATCAGAGCATTTTTGATATTTTCTACATAAATTAATGCGTTGCTTGGCGACATCCACGCGTGGGGATTAGGGATTTTTTTCTCACCATTTTCTGCAATAAAAATAGGCTGAATGCCTGAGGTAACCACAACCGCCGGTTTATCTTGCACATTTTGGAAAAAACGCTCAAACCAACGTTCTAAGTTTAACCCGTTCCATAGCACAAGATCTGCCGACTGCGCTTTAACGATATCTTTTGGCGTTGGCTCATAGCCGTGAATTTCTGCGCCTGCTTTGGTGATGGATTCCACGCTGGCGGCATCACCAGCAATATTTTGCGCCATATCTTGAATAATGGTAAAGGTGGTAACCACTTTGAATTTAGCATAGCTTGCGGGGCTAAACAACATTGCGGCAGAAAGCGCGATGGTAGCGAACTGTTTCAACATAAATTCTCCTTTTAATGAATCGTTTTCCGCTATTATAAAACACAAAGCTCATCAAGTAAATACGAATGATTCTCAAATTATAGGCATTTTGCTGGTTTTGGTAACCCTGCCAGTTTTGTGGCTTGCTTGGCTGGCCCTTCAGGGAATAAACGTTGTAAATAACGGCTGTTACCCTTATCTTCGCCTAGTTTTTGTGCCATTGCTTTCACCAACATTCTGATCGCTGGTGAAGTGTTGTATTCCTGATAAAAATCACGCACAAAATAAATCACTTCCCAATGGGCTTCGGTTAAGCTCAGCCCCTCTTTTTCTGCAATGGCTAGTGCCACTTCGGGCGTCCATTGTGTTAAATCCAACAAATAGCCTTCGTTATCGGTTTCAATAGTCGTATCGTTAATATTGAGCATTGTTGTTTCCTTATTCATCTGTTTAATTATACAAAAACGCCCCTAAAAAGGGGCGCTGAATTTACCAATTAAAGCAATAATTAATCATTGCGTAAAATACCAAGCAAGTTTAATAAACTCACAAAGATATTATAAATAGACACATAAAGGCTTACTGTTGCGCGAATATAGTTAGTTTCGCCGCCGTGAATGATGCTGCTGGTTTGATATAAAATGCCCATACTAGAGAACACGATAAATAATGAGCTTAACGCCACATAGAATGCAGGCATTTTAAAGAAGAAGCTGGCGATCATTCCTACCACAAGCACGATAAACAAGGTAAACATCATACCAGAAAGGAATGACATATCTTTTTTCGTGCTGAGGACATAGAAAGAACAGGCAAAGAACACCGCAGCGGTGCCGCCAAGGGCAAGAGCGATTAAATCACCTAAGCCTGCGCCAATATACATATTTAATACTGGCCCTAAAGAATAACCAATAAAACCAGTTAAAGCGAAAGTGGAAAGAATCCCCCACGCACTGTTTTCTAAGGCGCTATTTAAAAATAATAAGCCATAAAAGCCCACCAATAACACACCAAAATGTAATGGGGCAACATTTAATGTCATTGCCACATAAGCAACAACCGCAGAAAAAGTTAAGGTTAACGCCAATAAGAAATAAGTGTTGCGTAACACCTTGTTGGTGGCCAACACCGATTCTTGACGGCTGTCTTCAACGATTAAACGAGATTGCATAAACGCTCCTGTTATTAATATAAAAATCAAGGTTATAAAGTATAGGCTAGTGGGGGAAAAGTCAATGAATGTCGATGGATTTTTATCAGTTTAACATTGGCTTGCATAGGAAAAAAACGTGAGGATTGTTATAATTCAACACAATTTTAAGAAATCAGCAACAAAACAAATAACAATGCTATTAGAAAAAAACTTTTGGCAGCATAAATCGCTGTTAGAAATGAATGAAGCAGAATGGGAAGCCCTGTGCGATGGTTGTGGCAAATGCTGTTATCGTAAATTTATTGAGGGCCGTGGGCGGCGCAAAAAGCTGTATTTCACTCGCATTGCCTGCAATTTGCTTGATTTAGACAGCGCGAAGTGCGGTAATTATGCGCAACGGTTTCAACTTGAGCCAGATTGTACCAAGCTCACCAAAAGAATTTGCCTGATTTCCATTGGCTGCCAGCTACCTGTGCCTATCGGTTATTATATGAAAATAAACCGCTGTTTGATTGGCATCCGTTAATTTCTGGCGATCCCAATAGCGTAAAGCTCGCGCATATTCCTATTGAAAACGGCATTCACGAAAAGATGTGATTGATTGGTTTGAGTTTGTGATTGATGATGAATAAAGATGAATAAAAAGAGCGGTAATTTTTACCGCACTTTTTCTATATATTTCTATATATTTTTAGATAGTGAATTTAGCGTGAGTGAGTTGCTCATTTACGGGATTTTTAGGATCTTCGCCAAAACGATTTCTCCCCCCGTGTTCCGTCTAAACAAGCAAAGATGAATAGCACAATAAAACCGATTACAGGGATAAAGCCAATTAATAACCACCAGCCTGAGCGATCGGTATCGTGTAATCGTCTTACTCTCACCGCTAAAGAGGGGATTAAGGTCGCAAGGCCATAAACGCCAGTAAATCCGAAATCGTTATTAAGTAAAACAAAATCGAGCATACCTAAAATTACATACAATAAAAAATCAACCGCCACAAACCACCAAAATTCTTTACGTCTTGCGCGCCCATTAAATTGCGCATAGTTTTTTAGTACATACAAATTACCAGTTCATTTTTATCCTTTAATTTTCCTTGAAAAATTTAATTATTCTAGAAATTGGCAATATCTCTGTCAATTAGCAATTTTTTGTCTTTAAAAGAAAAAATCTTTATTTGACGGAGATCACGAATTTAAAGGAAACCGTTTGCTTTTAACTCATTGATTTGTAGAATGAAGTTAATTCTCCAGTATTTATGGTTGTTGGAAAAGCATATGGATATTAGCGCAACACTTCAAGCAAAGGCTGAGAAATTAGGCATTGCCATTTCTCATTATGATATTGACGGCAATTTGATTTATGCCAATCCAGAGAGTTTGGCGTATTTTATTGAGTTGCTTTCCTTACAGAGAGAAAATCCAGAGGATATAGAAAATAAAAGAAAATAAAAGTGCATAAAAGTGCGGTGCAATTTGATGATGTTTTTGTGGCGCGGGAGGGAGAAACCATTGTTTATGATATTGCACGGTTAAATCTCGACAGCCATATTCTTCAAGTTACCTTATTTAATGAACAACATCAGCCTGTAACACCACTTTCCTTTTCTAATCATCAACTTTCTTTTCCTGCGAAGCCTTTTGGCTATTATCTTTTACAGCTTTCCAGCCACGAAAGAAACTACCACGTTCGCCTTTTGGTTAGCCCGAAAACCGCCTATCAACCTGCAATTTTTCAACAGCAAAAAGCGTGGGGCTTGAATGTTCAGCTTTATAGCTTACGTTCAGCACGAAATTGGGGGATTGGGGATTTTGCTGATCTGGCTTATTTGGTGGAACAGGGCGTGCTGTATGGGGCGGAATTTATCGGCATTAACCCGTTACACGCAATGTATTCTGCCGTGCCTGAATGGGCAAGCCCTTATAGTTCAGCATCAAGACGCTATTTGAATTGGCTTTACCTCGCCATTGACCAGCTACCTGAATTTAAATTGTGTAAATCTGTGCAAAATTGGCTGAATCAAGATAATGTTCAACAGCAACTCACAGCGTTACGTCAAGCGGAGCAAGTGAATTATACAGAAATAACTCAGCTAAAATTCACCGCACTTGAGAAACTTTATGCCTATTTCCAACGTAGCCGTGCGGCAAAAATGCAACAACGACAAAAAGCCTTTTCGGATTTTGTTAAACAACAGGGCAACGGCTTGTTATATCAAGGCTTATTTGAATGCTTAGATTGCCAAAGTTCCCATCAAGCCATTGAGCAAGAAGATCAAATTGGTTGGCTGGGTTGGCAACAATATCAACAGCTTAATGATAAACAACGGGATAAATTAATCCGTCAGCATAAAGACCAAGTGATGTTTTATTGCTGGTTACAATGGCTGGCGCAAGAACAACTTAATGATCTGCAAACCTTATGCCAAGCGAAAGGAATGCGCTTAGGTATTTATGGCGATTTAGCCGTAAGTAGCTCAAGGGGCAGTGCCGATGTGTGGGCAGATCCTGATTTATATTGCATTCAGGCTTCTGTCGGCGCACCGCCCGATCCTTTAGGGCCCGTGGGGCAAAATTGGAATATTCCGCCTTATAATCCGACTGAGTTGAAAGCTCGAGGTTTCCAACCGTTTATTGAATTATTGCGTGCCAATATGCAACATTTTGGCGTGTTGCGTATCGATCATATTATGGGGCTGTTCCGTTTATGGCTTATTCCGCCAGAAAAAACCGCAGCCGATGGGCTTTATGTGCATTATCCTTTTGCTGAATTAATGGCGATTTTAGCCATTGAAAGCCAACGAAATCAATGCTTTATCGTGGGTGAGGATTTAGGTACTGTGCCTGATGAAGTGCGGTGGAAATTGAACGAATTTCAGATTTTTTCTTATTTTGTGCTGTATTTTGAAAAACAGGGTTTGCATTATCCTGATAAAAAGACCTTTCCACAAAATGCTTTTGCCACTATCGGCACGCACGATGTTCCCTCACTCGCGAGTTTTTGGCATTGCCGTGATTTAGCCCATTTTGCTCAGCTCGGCATATTGGCAGGCGAGGGGCTAAAACAAAAATACGATCAGCGGTTATTAGATAAACAAGCCTTATTAAACAGCTTGCACCGCGATCAATATTTACCTGACGATTACTGGGGCGATGCCCTCACAATGGCAATGCACCAAAATTTAATGCGTGTGATCCACCTTTATTTAGCCGAAAGCCAAACCAAGCTTATCGGCGTTCAACTGGAAAATTTAATTGAACAGGAAATTTCCTTCAATCTGCCCGGCACGTCAATGGAATATCCAAATTGGCGTATGAAATTAGCCCGAACCATTGAGGACATTTTTTCTGATAAAAATATCACCGCACTTTTAACTGAAATTAACCAAGCACGTCAGCGATAAGAGGTTTATATGAATACATTGCTTCCACAACAAGCCATTAATGCCTTTTTCAACGGCACGCATTCCGATCCCTTTTCTGTGCTGGGTATGCACGAAACAGAAAAGGGCATTGAAGTTCGCGTATTATTGCCTGATGCCAATCAGGTTAAGGTGCTGGATAAAGACAATCCAAGCAAGGTTTATCCCTTAGATTGCCTTGATGAACGTGGCTTTTTTGCGGGTATCATTCCAAACACACACAGTTTTTTTGCTTATCAATTAGAAGTCTATTGGGGTAATGAACCACAGATTGTAGAAGATCCGTACCGTTTTCACCCAATGATTCAAGAGCTGGATAATTGGCTATTGGCGGAAGGCTCACATTTACGCCCTTATGAAATTTTAGGTGCGCACTTTATGCAATGCGAGGGCGTATCAGGTGTGAATTTCCGCTTATGGGCACCGAATGCGAAGCGGGTTTCGGTGGTGGGTGATTTCAACTATTGGGACGGTCGCCGCCACCCGATGCGTTTTCATTCCTCAAGTGGTATTTGGGAGCTGTTTATCCCTAAAGTGGCACTGGGTCAATTGTATAAATTTGAATTATTGGATTGTAACGATCAGCTCCGTTTGAAAGCCGACCCTTATGCCTTTAGCTCACAGCTTCGTCCTGATACTGCTTCGCAAATTAGCCCATTGCCGAATGTGGTGGAAATGACGGAAAAACGTCGCAAAGCCAACCAGTTTGATCAGCCGATTTCCATTTATGAAGTGCATTTAGGCTCTTGGCGGCGAAATCTCGCGAACAATTTTTGGTTAGATTACGATGAAATCGCTGATGAGCTGATCCCTTATGTGAAAGAAATGGGTTTCACCCATATTGAATTTTTGCCGTTGTCAGAATTTCCTTTTGACGGCTCTTGGGGTTATCAACCTATCGGGCTTTATTCCCCAACTAGCCGTTTCGGCACGGCGGAGGGCTTTAAACGTTTAATCGAGAAAGCTCACGAGGCGGGAATTAATGTGATTTTAGATTGGGTTCCAGGGCATTTCCCAAGTGATACCCACGGTTTGGCAGCCTTTGACGGCACGGCGTTATATGAATATGCCGATCCGAAAGAGGGCTATCATCAAGATTGGAACACGTTGATTTATAACTACGGTCGTTATGAAGTTAAAAACTTCTTATCTGGCAATGCGTTATATTGGCTAGAACGCTTTGGTTTAGACGGCTTGCGTGTGGACGCGGTGGCATCAATGATTTACCGTGATTACAGCCGTGCTGATGGACAATGGATTCCAAATCAATATGGCGGTCGGGAAAATTTAGAGGCGATCGAATTTTTAAAACACACCAATTATGTATTGGGAACAGAAAATGCGGGGGCGATCACCATTGCGGAAGAATCCACTTCTTTTGCGGGCGTTACGCACCCACCGCAAGATGGCGGGCTAGGTTTCCACTTCAAATGGAATATGGGGTGGATGAACGACACGCTATCCTATATGCAAAAAGATCCCATTTATCGCCAACATCACCACAGCCAAATGACCTTTGGAATGATGTATCAATACAGCGAAAATTTCGTGCTTCCTCTTTCGCACGATGAAGTGGTACACGGCAAAGGCTCGCTTATCGGCAAAATGCCCGGTGATGCGTGGCAAAAATTTGCCAACCTACGGGCATATTATGGCTATATGTGGGGCTATCCAGGGAAAAAATTGCTCTTTATGGGTAATGAATTTGCTCAGGGGCGAGAATGGAACTATCAAGAAAGCCTTGATTGGTTCTTGCTCGATGAAAATATCGGCGGAGGCTGGCATAAAGGCGTGCAAAAATTTGTGCAAGATTTGAACCGCACTTATCAAACGCACCCCGCTTTATATGAGTTGGATTATGACCCTGCAGGCTTTAATTGGCTTGTGGTGGACGACTATCAAAATTCCGTGTTCGTGTTTGAGCGTTGCAGCCGCGATGATGAGCGCATTATTGTAATCAGTAACTTTACGCCAGTGCCACGTTATGATTATCGCTTTGGCGTGAATGAAGCAGGGGAGTATGAAGAAATTCTTAATTCTGATTCGGCATTTTATCAAGGCTCAAATTTAGGTAATCAAGGCGTGGTGGTGAGTGAATCCATCGCGAGCCACGATAAAGCCCAATCCATTTCCATCACCATCCCGCCACTGGCAACCTTGTATTTGAAATGGAAGAAACCTGCAAAAGCGGAAAAAACGCACAAGCCTCAAAGCACAAAAGACAAAGGGGTTAAAGTTGCCAAAGGGCAAAGAACAAATAAAAGAAAATAGGCAAGATAAGCAATGATCAACACGGCAATCGGCAAACCTTACCCCTTAGGAAGTACCTTTAGTCGCCCGCAGACGGGAAGTCATCAAGGCGAGGCGGGTGGAACTTCGCGATTTTTTCTGCCTGTGCGGAAAATGTCAGATTATGCTTATTTTTTGATGGGCAAGAGTTGCCTTTAGAAATGTATCAAACGGGGGATATTTGGCATTTGTGGGTAGGGGATTTGCCTTATGGCACAGAATACGGCTTTCGGCTTGAGGGCAAAGCGGGGACGTTGTGCAACCCGCAAAAATTAATGCTCGATCCTTATGCCAAAGCGGTGATCGGTAAGCCAGATTTAAGCAGTACGGAAAAGTGTGAATGGTTTTTGTTAAGCGATCGTCGAGATAACGCCAGCCTCGCCCCGAAAGCGGTGTTAGTTGATGAACACTTTGATTGGCAAGGGGATAAACCACTTGCTACCCCTTGGGCGGAAACCTTGATTTATGAATTGCACATCAAAGGTTTCACCCAGCTTCGCCAAGATTTACCCGAAGCCATTCGTGGCACTTATGCGGGTTTAGCGCACCCCACAATGATTGCCTATTTAAAAGAACTCGGCATAAGTGCGGTGGAAATTTTGCCAATAAATTATCACCTTGATGAACCCCATTTACAGGAAAAAGGCTTAGCTAATTATTGGGGATATAGCCCTTTAGCGATGTTTGCGGTGGAGTCGGAATATTGGTCGGGGCAAGCTGGTACAACGCCATTAAGCGAATTTAAAACAATGGTTCGCGCACTTCACCAAGCGGGCATTGAAGTGATTTTAGATGTGGTATTCAACCACAGTATGGAATCAGAAAAACATTTTCCAACCTTTAGCCAGCGTGGAATTGATGATCGGACTTACTATTGGCAAAACGAGCAGGGTGAATATCTAAACGCCACAGGCTGCGGCAATACCTTAAATTTAGCCAATGATATTACTCGCCGCTGGGTGTTGGATTGCTTAATTTATTGGGTGGAAGAATGTCATATTGACGGTTTCCGTTTTGATCTCGCCACAGTGCTAGGCAGAGAAACCCCAGCTTTTAACCCACAAGCACAGCTGTTTGCAGAAATTGCACAAGAGCCACGTTTACAGCACTGTAAATTTATTGCAGAACCTTGGGACATTGGCGAGGGGGGCTATCAAGTGGGCAATTTCCCGCCTTATTTTGCCGAATGGAACGATCGCTTTCGTGATGATCTGTGTCGTTTTTGGTTATGGAAAAGTGGGGAGCTGGGTGGTTTTGCTCAACGCTTTGCAGGTTCAAGTGAAATTTATCAACACAGCGGGCGAAAACCCCATCATTCGATTAATTTTATCACCGCTCACGATGGCTTTACCCTGTGCGATCTCACCAGCTATAACCAAAAGCATAATCTCGCGAATGGGGAAGATAATCGTGATGGTCGCAATGAAAATTACAGTTATAACCACGGTATAGAGGGCGTGGAAAATATTCCCGATGACGTGAAATATCAACGCTTTTTAACTTGTTGCGGTTTGCTTGGCAGTTTGTTGCTTGCCAACGGTACGCCAATGCTGTTAGCGGGCGATGAATTTGGACATAGCCAACAAGGCAACAATAACGCCTATTGCCAAGATAATGAAATCACTTGGCTAAATTGGCAAAAATTTCAACCGCACTTATTTGAAGCTACAAAACAGTTCATTGCCTTGAGAAAAGCGATACCGAGTTTACAACGCGATGAATGGTGGAGTGAAAAAAATGTGCAATGGCGAAATGTGCAAGGGGAAATAATGACAGTGGCGGATTGGCATAATCCGCACAGCAAAGCAATGCAAATCCAGTTAGATGAAGACTGGTTACTTTTAATCAATGCAAAAGCAGAATTACAAACATTCTTGTTGCCTGAAGGGAAATGGGAAGTTGTATATTGTGGTGCGTCAGTACAAATGCAAGGAAATCGATGGGCTGTAAATGATCTCGCATTCGTATGTTGCACGAAAAAAGGAAATGACTATTGAGCAATCAATAAATTAATGCGAGGAAAATGCAATGAGCAACAGTATTTCAAAATCACCCAATAAATATGATCTTGTGAAAGATACCTTGGTGTTAATTCTTGCGGGTGGACGTGGTTCAAGACTTTATGAGCTAACAGATAAACGCGCAAAACCGGCACTTTATTTTGGCGGCAACAGACGAATTATTGATTTTGCGTTATCCAACTGTATTAACTCAGGGCTAAACCATATTGGTGTGGTTACCCAATATGCAGCACATTCATTATTACGCCATTTACAAAAAGGCTGGTCGTTCTTGCCACAAGAGCGTGGTGAGTTCATTGATATGCTCCCAGCGCGTCAGCAAATTGATGATTCCACTTGGTATCGTGGCACGGCGGACGCAGTGTATCAAAATATGGCGATTATTCGCGATCATTACTGCCCGAAATACATTCTGATTTTGGCAGGCGATCACATCTACAAACAAGATTACAGCCAAATGTTGCTCGATCACGTTTCTAGCAATGCAAAATGTACGGTGGGCTGTATTGAAGTAGAGCGAGAAAAAGCCTGCGAATTTGGTGTAATGGCAGTGGACGAAAATCTTAAAGTAAAAGCCTTTGTGGAAAAACCGAAAGATCCCCCAGCAATGGCAGGCAAACCTAACGTATCCTTAGCTTCGATGGGAATTTATGTATTTAACGCCGATTATCTTTACGATATTTTAGAGCGTGAAGTGAACACCCCTTACACCTCCCACGATTTTGGTAAAGACATCTTACCGAAATGCCTTGAAGAAGGCACATTGTACGCCCACCCATTTAGCCGTTCTTGTATGGGACGTAACACCGATGGCGAAATTTACTGGCGTGATGTGGGAACATTGGATAGTTTTTGGCAATCCAACATCGATTTAGTCTCCGAAAATCCGCAGTTGGATATTTACGATCAACGCTGGCCGATTCGCGGTAACCCAACGCAAACTTATCCATCAAAATTCTTTTATAGTAAATCGGACATTAAGCCCGTCGATAACTGCTTGATTTCGGGCGGTTGTGTGATCACCGATGCGTCAATTAGCTATTCGGTGCTGTTTGATCGCGTTACGGTGCAAGAGGGATCGCTCGTCGATCATAGTGTGGTGTTGCCACAAGTTACTATTGGCAAAAATTGCATACTCAAACGTTGCATTGTGGATCGTCATTCGGTGATTCCTGACGGAATGCAAATTGGTGTTGATTTAGAACTTGATAGCAAACGCTTTAGAGTAAGTAGCGGTGGGGTAGTGTTAGTTACTGCATCAATGTTAAAGAAGTTAAATGGTGAAACAGTTGCGTTTGAAGCGCATTTAGATTAATACGACGTAAAGAGAAGTGCGGTGAAATTTTGCGAAATTTTCACCGTATTTCTCTGTTTTAAGGATAAAAAA
>NZ_PQVI01000145.1 GCF_002921145.1 Avibacterium endocarditidis | reverse complement strand
GCAAAAGAAAGGAAGTCGCCAACGGCGAAACCCGTTATCAATCTCAAAGAAAAATAATTTAACGCAGAAAAAGAAAATTTCACTCAAATACGATTATTTCAATATCTCACTTTAAAAAATGAAAATCACCCTATTAAAACAAAAATTACCTTGAACACCACACGAAATGCCGTTACTACCAAAAATTAGAAATCCACGGCATTTATCCAGAATATCAGTGCCGTTCGGGTTATTGCGGTACTTGCCGCACAAAAATAAAAAGGGTAAAGTCCGCTATAATGAACCACCACTTGCTTTTGTAAATGAAAACGAAGTGCTACTTTGCTGCTGCCAAGTGGAAAGTGATTTGGAGTTGGAGTTATGAGGTAAAAACTTTAACCGTTTTACTCCCCGTGTAAAATTGCCCCGAATGAAAATAAAAGTTTAGAAAAATGGAACTTATCAACGTCAAAGAAAAATAACCGCACTTTTAGTTATCTGAAAGTGCGGTCAGAATTTTCCATAAATTTATTACAGCTCAAAATCCCCGAAATCGCTGGTATCAACTTTTGAATCAATTTGACCAACAAGATAAGAACTTACTTCCACTTCTTGTGGGGCGACTTGTACATTGTCCGACACCAACCACGCGTTGATCCAAGGGATTGGGTTTGAACGCGCTTCAAATGGCAATGGTAAGCCGACTGCTTGCATACGGATATTGGTGATGTATTCCACATATTGCACCAAAATATCTTTATTTAAGCCAATCATTGAGCCATCTTTGAACAGATAATCTGCCCATTCTTTTTCTTGTTCTGCGGCAGCTAAGAAAAGTTCATAAGCCTCTTGTTTGCATTCTTCGGCAATTTCTGCCATTTCAGGGTCATCTTGTCCAGCTGCCATAATGTTGAGAATGTGCTGTGTTCCCGTTAAGTGTAGTGCCTCATCACGGGCGATAAATTTGATGATTTTGGCGTTGCCTTCCATTAATTTCCGTTCCGCAAAGGCGAAAGAGCAAGCAAAGGAAACATAAAAACGAATGGCTTCTAAGGCGTTTACGCTCATTAAGCAGAGATAAAGTTGTTTTTTTAGATTGCGCAGAGTGACGACGCATTCTTTGCCGTCCACGGTGTAAGTGCCTTCGCCATAAAGGCTGTAAAGCTGGCTGTCGCGGATTAAATCATCGTAATAGGCGGAGATGTCTTTTGCGCGTTTGATGATTTCTTCGTTAGTTACAATATCATCAAAAACGATGGACGGGTCATTGACGATATTACGAATAATATGCGTATATGAACGGCTGTGAATGGTTTCAGAGAATGTCCAAGTTTCGATCCACGTTTCCAGTTCAGGAATAGAAACCAATGGCAATAGCGCCACATTTGGGCTACGACCTTGAATGGAATCAAGCAGGGTTTGATACTTTAAGTTACTGATAAAAATATGTTTTTCGTGTTCTGGCAGTGCAGCATAGTCAATGCGATCTTGAGACACGTCCACTTCTTCTGGACGCCAGAAGAAAGAAAGTTGTTTTTCAATCAGTTTTTCAAAGGTTTCATATTTTTGTTGATCGTAACGGGCGACGTTCACATTTTGTCCAAAGAACATTGGTTCTTTGAGTTGATCGTTTTTGGTTTGTGAGAAAGTGGTGTATGCCATAGAAATATCCTTACATCTTTTTAATTGAGAATGGCTTCGTATTTTACACTAAAATCTGATTCGTTTAATGGGTTTTATATATTCTTGAAATTAGCGAACAATAAAAACGGAGAGTTGTTTTAAAACTCACCGTTTTTCAAAGGGTTAGGAAATTATTAAGAGCTATTTTTCGGCCTTTAAGATGCCTGATGATCCTTCAGAATAATCTCTTGGAGGATTTTCTTCTGAATTGTTTTCAGCAACGGTCTTATCTTGTTCTGCTTTTTTATCTTCTAATTGATTTTCAAACAGAATTTTATTCTCTAGCTGAGGAAGTAATTCCGCTGAAGAATTGGCTAAATGCTGATAAAGTTTCTGGTAATCCTGTGCAAGGGTTTTGAGTAATTCAGCACTTTCTGAAAAGTGTTTTTCCAGATTTTGCTTTTGCTGATCAAGTTCAGATTTGACTTTTTTTAACTCAGTTTCTGTTTGCAGTTGTTTTTTACTGAGCCTTTAGTGAGACGCAATAATAAGTAACCGAGAATCAAACCAACGACTAAGCCAACTAAGGCTGATTGCCACATTTCAGGTGTCCAATTTTGCATAAAAACTCCTTATTGTTAGTAATAAAAAACGCTAATATCCTAGCATTAAATAAGCATAATTTCTTTGGGGCAGATCACAAAATAGGGTTTAATTCTCTGCTTTCCAATAGTCTGCTTTGGCTTTTTGCAATTTATGATAGGCGTTGAGTAATTTTTGATGTGCGTGGAATTGTTGTAAATGCTCATCATCAGCCAATAAATCATAGAACGGATTGCCACCTTGAATGGCATTCCAAGCAAATTCCACCGCACTTTTGCCATACATTTTCTCAAATACCGCACGATATTGAGCGGGATCGCGGTTTTCATCTAGGAATAATTCTAGGCTGTTTACTAAACAGCGGTAATAATTCGCACGCTCTGGGGGAAACACGGATTGATTCATATTTAGCGTCCAGTTTGCCCAATCTAAGGCATTTTCTAAATCTTGTGTAGCAAGATAGAGCATTGCTTTGAGTTCACCAATGCGTAGGGTTGTCCAGCCCGATTTTGGTGGTGGCACGATACCAATAAATTCGCGTACACGAGAGGCATCATCAATGCCTTGTTCGTCAAGCTCATCAAGCAATTCTTGATAAGTGTCTTGATCGTGATGGAAGTGTGGTAAATCAAGCAAAATTTCACGCCAATCCATTCCCATATTGTTATTGGCGTAAATTAAATCGTCCGCAGGGTAAATATCCGACATTCCCGGCACAATAATGCGGCAAGCGTAAACGCCGAGATGTTGATAATCCATAATATAGACTTCCTGATTGAGCGCTTGGAAAATCGCCATCAGATTTTGATATTCTTGCTCCGTTGTGCCAGAAAAATCCCAGTCCACAAAAGGATAATCGCTCTCTTGTTTGAATAAATCCCAAGAAATTAAACCGCTTGAATCAATAAAGTGCGTTTCCAAATTGGCGTGTTCTGCTACATCATCATTGTTGAAAGAAGGTGGTGTGAACACATCAAGATCTTTCAAGCTACGCCCTTGTAATAATTCGGTTACCGTGCGTTCCAAGGCCACGCCAAAATTAGGGTGCGCACCGAAAGAGGCAAAGCAAGTGCCATTTTGTGGATTGAGCAACACCACACAGATTACAGGATATTTTCCCCCTAAGGACGCATCATAAGCGAGAATTGGGAAGCCTTCTTGCTCAAGGGTTGCAATGGCTTCTTGCACCGTAGGGTAGCGATCCATTACATCTTGCGGAATAAGTGGCAAGCTGATGGCATCTGCAATAATTTTATTTTTGACATAACGCTCAAACACTTCTGAAAGCCCTTGCACACGTGCTTCAAACAAGCTGTTGCCTGCGGACATTCCATTGGAAACATAAAGATTAGCGATAATGCTTTGTGGAATATATACCGTTTGGTTATCCGATTGACGCACATAAGGCATTGCCACAATGCCACGTTCTGCATTGCCCGATTGGAGATCGATCAATAAATCTGGCGTCAATTCGCCATTGGGATCATAATAAGCCAATAAATGCTCATCTAAAATGCCTTCGGGCAGCTCGGTTTCATCTTCAATTTCAAACCATTTTTCATTGGGATAATGCACAAAAGGTGCATTGGCAAGTGCTTGCCCAAGGTAATAGTCGGCAAAGAAATAGTTGGTGGAAAGGCGTTCAAAATATTCCCCTAAAGCAGAAGCCAGCGCCGCTTTTTTACTCGCCCCTTTACCGTTAGTGAAGCATTGCGGGCAATCTTTATCACGAATATGCACAGACCAAACATTCGGCACGGGATTGAGCCACGAGGCTTCTTCAATATCAAAGCCAAGTGCGGTCAATTTTTGCTGAAATTTTGCAATGCTGTCTTCAAGGGCGGCATCTTTGCCGGGAATAAAGGTTTGTTCGGTCATTTCGTGTTCTCCGTCATTTCGTATTATTCGTTATCTAAGAGGCGAATCATATTGAGCCGTGCATAATAGGCAAGTTTCGCCTGTTCAGCAAGGGGAAATCCTGTTAAAAAGCAAAACCAGCTTGTTATTTCAATGAGTTGTTTTTGATGAGCCTTTCCGCTTTGGCGGCTTGGCGAAAAGCATTGGCAGGGTTGAGAACAGGGGAAAAGGGCGATGTTTGGGGATTTAAGGTCATTGGCAACGTGCGTTTTTGGGCCACAATGATCATCATTTCGCCAAAATAATGGGGGTTTCCTTGCAAGGATAAGCATTGCTGATCAAGCAGATCGAAATTGAGCAGGCTCAGCCAATCCACAATCCGACTGGCAAAATAAGGGTGAAACGGCAATTTATTTTTGCCAAAAGGCAAATGTTGTTTAAGGGAAAATAGGCTGAGCGGATTAAATAAGGAAAGAAATAAGATTCCATCTTGATTGAGCGTGCGCGTAGTTTCGCGTAACACTTGGTGCGGATCAGCGGTGAAATGCAAGCCGTGCGCAAGCAAGCAGGCAGAGAAACATTCATCAATAAAAGGTAGCGCCGTGGCTTGAGCTTGCACTAAATCGATGTGTGGGCATTGTGAAAGTGCGGTCAAATTTTGCGGAATTTTTTCGCTCACAATAATTTGTTGATCGCAAGGATAATACGCCACTTCGCCACTTAACGCGCCCAATTTGAGGCAATAATCTCCCGAAATTTGTGCAAAGTGTTTTGTTAAATATTGCTGAATTAGGCTACAATAGCGCTCACCTTGTGGCACCTGTTGCCAGCTTAGCGGTGTTTCTATTTGCGCATTGTTTAGAATATTCCACTTCATTTTTAATAAGGATCAATATGTTAGTACCCATTCCTGCCCTTGATGATAACTATATTTGGCTGTATGCACGAGAAAATTTACCTGTAATTGTGATCGACATCTCAGAAAGCGCGCCTTTGCTTGCTTATTTACAGCAACATCAGCTTGAAGTGGAAGCGGTGCTGCTTACCCATAAGCATCAAGATCACGTTGGCGGCTTGGCAGAATTTAAACAGCATTATCCCAATGTCCCTGTGTTTGGCCCACAAGAAACCGCAGACTTGGGCGCAACGCAAATCATTAATGAAGGGGAAATTCACACCACGCATTATCAAATCCAAGTGCTGTCCTCGGGCGGCCACACGGAAAATCACGTGAGTTTTGTGGTGGACGGTCATTTATTCTGTGGCGATACCTTATTTTCAGGCGGTTGCGGACGCGTGTTTACAGGGGATTACGCACAAATGTTTGATTCGCTCCAACGGCTCAAAGCCTTGCCTGATAGCACCATTGTTTGCCCGGCGCACGAATATACTTTAAGTAATTTACAGTTTGCCGAGAACCTGTTAGGCTCGTCTGACTTTCTAACCGATTATACGAGAAAAATTGCAACATTACGCCAACAGAATCAACCGAGTTTGCCCACTACCTTAGCATTAGAAAAACGGATTAATCCTTTTTTACAGGCGGAAAATTTAACCCAATTTACCCAATGGCGAAAATTAAAAGATCAGGGTTAAATTAAACAAAAGTGTTGCTTTTTGCTAGGAAAGGGCAATCCGATTTGCTCAAGGGTAAATAATTGCTTAGAATGAGCAAGTTTTTATTTTCTTTCTTTTTATTTTGTGGGGGCTTGACCGAAAGTGCGGTCAAATTTCAATTAATTTATGACAATTCTTGTTTTAGGCATTAACCATAAAACTGCTTCTGTGGCATTGCGTGAAAAAGTGGCGTTTTCTGATGAGAAACGTCAGCAGGCGTTGCAACAAATCGAGCAAGCTGCTTTGGCAGACAGTGCTGTGATTTTGTCCACCTGCAATCGCACGGAAGTGTATTTTCATAATAAAGCCATTTCCCCACAAGATGATGCTCAATGGCAACGCCAATGTATTGATTGGCTGAGCGAAATTCATCAGATCGATAAAGAAGAACTCAACCACAGCCTTTATGTCAAACAAAATCAGTTCGCCACCCAACATTTAATGCGTGTCGCGTGCGGATTGGATTCCCTTGTATTGGGTGAACCACAAATTTTAGGGCAAGTGAAGCAAGCCTATCAGCTGAGTGAAGATTATTATCAGCAACATCAAGGGGCGATTTCTGGCCAGCTTTCTCGCTTATTCCAAAAAACCTTTTCCACGGCAAAGCGTGTGCGCACGGAAACCAGTATCGGTGAAAATGCCGTGTCGGTGGCCTATACCGCCTGCACGCTCGCCCGTCAGATTTTTGATAGTTTACGTCAGCTGAATATTTTACTTGTCGGTGCGGGCGAAACCATTGAATTGGTGGCACGCCATTTATTACGCCACGGCGTGAAAAGTTTAACCATTGCCAACCGAACCCTTGCTCGCGCTGAACAGTTAGTAGAAAAACTGGGATCAGCACAGAAAATTCGTGTGGTAGGGCTAGATGATCTTCAAGCAGGCTTAGATCAGGCCGATATTGTGATCAGCTCAACAGGCAGCCCAAACACCCTAATCAGTCAAGCAATGGTGCAGCAAGCACAGAAAAAGCGTTGCTATAATCCAATGCTAATTGTCGATATTGCCGTGCCACGTGATGTAGAAGAAAGCGCAGGCGAAGTGGAAAGCGTTTATCATTACACTGTTGATGATTTGCAGAATATCATTCAGCGCAATCTCACCCAGCGCGAACAGGCTTCCGCCGAAGCAGAACAGATTATTGACGAAGAAAACCAAGCCTTTTTTGAATGGCTCAAGGTGCATCAATTTTCTAATTTAATTCGCCGTTATCGTGAGGAAGCGGAGCAAACCCGCCAAGAAATGCTAGAAAAAGCCTTGAGTGCCTTACAGCAAGGTGAAAGTGCGGAGCAAATTTTGCAAGAATTAAGCTACAAACTAATGAATAAATTGATTCACACCCCAACCCAAGCAATGCAAGCCATGGTGAAATCAGGCAACGCACAAGGCTTGCAAGCATTTTCGCAAGAAATTCAAACCAAACCAGAATAAGGCGAAAAAATCGCCTTATTTTCACCGCACTCGCCTCCCCTAATCCGTCAAAATCACAACCATAGCCATTACTGCACCGGTCAGGATAAACCATAGGCTACGTTTTAGCATTTTCTTTGAGCCTGGGATAAGCCATAGGGAGCTTATGCAGAAAAAGAGCAGAGAAATGCCGAAAAGGGTAGTGAGCCAAGAATAGGGATATTGCGAATTGCCTAAGTGTAGGCGATTTAGTTCAGCGAGCCAGCCTGGGTATTCCATTGCGTGATATTTTACTTCCCCCGTTTTGCTGTGATATTCCCCTTGCTTAAAATAAAGCACGTCATCTTTTTTCTCGCTGATCAATAAATTTTTTATGCGTAATTTCTGCCCAAGCTGTTGTTCAGTGAGTTGGGGGGAAATGTTTTTTTCGATATAGACTGAACGTTTGAAAATGTTGGTATCTCGATAAATCAACACGATGCCAGTCAGGGCATAAATCGACATAATGACTAATAATAAAAATCCGAAATAGCGGTGCAAAATCCGCATCCATTTTGCTGTTGTTTTGCTCATTTGTATGTTGGTTGGAGGTTAAAAATGCGGTGATTATATAGAAATTTTATCCATTATGTAAATGAAAATAATTATTATTTGTTGAATTAATAATTATTATCAATAGAATAGGTGGCTGTTGTTCAATAGATAAGGAGTTCTAACTTTATGAAACTAGCTTGCCCTCTAAATTTTCCTTTAAAAACGACCGCACTTTTAGTTATAAGTGTTTGTTCTAGCAAGGTGTTATATGCGGAGGAAATTTCTTCATCAACAGAGTATATGGCCGTGTTACCAACGATTGATGTTGTTACCACACAGGAAACCGCCAACACAAAGGGCTATGTGGGGTATGAAGAAGCACAGGCAACACGCAATCTTCTTACGATCAAAGAAATGCCGCAGACTGTTGATGTGATTAACATTCAGAAAAATAAAAATTATGGAACCAATGATTTGAGTTCTATTTTAGAGGGAAATGCGGGGATTGATGCCACCTATGATATGCGTGGTGAAAATATTTACTTGCGTGGTTTTCAGGCTGATGCGAGTGATATTTATCGTGATGGGATTCGTGAGAGTGGTCAAGTTCGCCGTAGCACCGCGAATATTGAACGGGTTGAGATTTTAAAAGGCCCATCGTCAATTTTATACGGACGCAGTAATGGTGGTGGTGTGATTAATATGGTCAGTAAATTTGCTAATTTTACAACCAGCAGAAATATTGGCGTAACCTATGGTTCTTGGAATAGCCGCAGTGTAAACTTAGATGTGAACCAAAAAATTAACGAAAATGTTGCAGTGCGTTTAACTAGTGAGCTTTCTGCAGCAGAGGCTTATCGCTATGGGGTTAGAAATAAGGGGAGAATGTTTTCGCCAAGCATTAGCCTACAAAGTGATGATGGGCGACTACAATGGATTGGGCAATATACCTACGAT
Source organism: Avibacterium endocarditidis (assembly GCF_002921145.1). Taxonomy (GTDB): domain Bacteria; phylum Pseudomonadota; class Gammaproteobacteria; order Enterobacterales; family Pasteurellaceae; genus Avibacterium; species Avibacterium endocarditidis. The sequence continues at coordinate 6,617 of NZ_PQVI01000145.1, read as the reverse complement.
TATCAATGGCGTATTCCAGATCGCAATCCAGCTAAATCTGTTTATGATGAAATGGGAATAGGCTATCGAAATAGTTTTTTCCGTGATGGAGACTATGTCGATGATAAATTGCAAGTTTGGCGTTCGGATCTCAAATATTTTATAAATGATTTATGGATGGTCAATTGGCAGCTGGCTTATCGCCAAGCAGATCAGGATTTTGATCATTATTTTGCAGGAACTTATTCTGCAACGGATAAAACGTTAAAGCAAAGCTATGCGTGGCAAAAAACACGAAATAAAACGTTCACCAATAATATTACCTTTAATGGCGAATTTGACACAGCTCGCTTTAAGCATAAAGTAACCATTGGGCTGGATTATAGTCAGGAAGAACGCCACCCTATTTTGGCTGTTTTGCGTAATCAAGAAATTGATCCTTTTCTCAACCGACATCAATGGCCAGCTCGTCAGCACCCAAATGCGACGGTAAATAATCGCCATAAAGCGTATAGTACAGGTATTTTTGTACAGGATTTAATTTCATTAACCGATAACGTAAAAGTGCTATTAGGCGGGCGTTACGATTTTTATCGTTTTAACTCCACAAATATTAAGCAAGAATGCCGTGATACAAAAGGGCATTCCTTCAGCCCAAATGTGGGCGTTGTGTGGGAAGTTACACCAGAACATACGCTTTACGCCTCCTTTAACCGTAGTTTCTCACCTTATGGAGGGCGTGGCTATTTAGGGATTAGCACCGATCAAAAAGACGTGTTTAATGCCTCACCCGAATATAATCAACAATATGAAGTGGGCATTAAGAGCGATTGGTTTGACAAAACCTTAAGTACTACCTTATCTGCTTATCAATTAGAACGCCGTAATATTCGTTATCGTCCTAATAAAGATATTCTTGATGTTTGGGCGGTGCGTGGAAAAGATCAATCCAAAGGTGTGGAATTAAGCCTATTAGGGCAGCTCGCACCGAAATGGTATATCCGTTCTTCAGTAGGCTGGATGGTTGCAAAAATTAAGGAAGATAAACAAAATCCGCAAAATAACAACCGCACTTTAAATAATACGGGAAATTTCACGAGTAACCTGTTTGTGCGTTATGTGCCAACAGAAAAACTCTATTTAGAAACAGGAGTAACCCATTTAGGAAAACGTTATTATTTCAATAACAATAAACAAACCATTCTGCCAAGTTTTACGCGTGTTGATGCGATGGTGGGATATAACTTGAACCCTGTGAATATCACCTTGGCGGTATCAAATTTATTGAATAAAGCTTATTGGCGTTCCGATTCAATGCCGGGTAATCCGCGTTCCTTTAATTTACGTTTAACTTATACCTTTTAATTAATCAAATAAATGCGGTGTTTTAAGCACCGCATTATTTTTAGAGAATAATTGTTTTATTTTTATAAACAAAGATCCGATCTTGTAGCGCGAGATCTAAGGCTTTGGTGAGAACGGTTTTTTCCACATCACGCCCTGCACGCATCATTGCATCAGCACTGTATGTGTGATCCACATTAATTACGTTTTGCATAATAATTGGGCCTTGATCTAATTCATTATTAATGAAATGCGCAGTTGCACCAATAATTTTTACCCCACGTTCATAAGCCTGATGATAAGGTCTTGCGCCAATAAACGCAGGCAAGAAAGAGTGGTGGATATTAATTACTCGATTTGGATAACGGGCAACAAATTCAGGGTTTAACACACGCATATATTTCGCTAACACAATATAATCTGGCGCATATTGATCGATTTTTTCCGCTAATAATTTATCGTGTTCAACGCGGGTTAATCCTTCGTGGCTAATACAATGAAACGGAATGTCAAAACGTTCCACTAAATTTCTTAGGGTATCGTGATTTCCAATAACGGCAGCGATTTCAACATCTAAACCACCGTAATAATTTTTCATTAAAATATCACCAAGGCAATGGGCTTCTTTGGTGACTAAAATAACAATGCGTTTTCTTTTTGTGCTAATTAATTGGCAATTTGTTCCTGCTGGTAGGCTAAATGTTAAATCAGCAAGCAAGGTTTCATCATTGAAAATCCCTTCCAATTCCGTTCGCATAAAGAAATGTTTTGTTTCAAAATCGACAAACTCATTGTTATGAATAATGTTGAGTTGGTGTTTATAACAAATATTGGTTATTTTTGAGATGAGTCCTTTATCATCAGGACAATCAGTTAGAAGAATTTTATTTTCTCGCATAATTTTGTGTGTGGTAAGGTTTTTTGAGATGAAAAAAAAGTAAAGCCAAGGGGCTTTACTTTTTATCGTAAGAAATTAAATTTCAAAATCAGATAATGATTTACCTGCATTTAATGCACGTTGAATTGGAAGCGGGGTTCTGCCTTGACCAGTCCAGGTTTTTACGTTGCCATTGTCATCAGTGAATTGATATTTCGCTGGACGAGCAGGGCGTTTTTGACGTGGTGCTTTTGGTGCTGCAGTTTGCTCTGAAATTAAATCTTCAGGTGTAATTCCTTTTCTTTTAAGAAATTATGCACTTCAGCAAGGGATTTTAATCTTTCTGCTTCTTGTTGTGCAGCTTGTGCCACTTCTTCACGTTTTCTTCAAGTACAGTTTTACTTTTTCTAAGATTTCTTCTAAATGTTCTACATCTAGATTTTTTGCTACAGCGCGTAAACTACGAATATTTCTTAATGATCTTAATAAATCACTCATTTTAAATCTCCCAAAGTATGATATTAAATTAATAAGGACGTAGCTATAATAACGAAAATATTATTCAAGGTAAATAGCAAATGTTATTTAATGTTTCATTCTTTTTATTTCCTTTATAAAAGTGCGGTGTTATTTTGCCAAGTTTTTTACATAAATTTCATTTTCGTATAACGCAATCCTTTGCGTGCAGTGAGATGATGTTTAGATAAAAAGTTATCGCTTTTTTATGGATAATGCTTGCATTTTTCCTTGCTTATTGTAATCTTTGCGAGATCCTACTTATGTAGAGGAGCGACTATTATAAGTATTTTTTCTGAGTGGATAACGATGAGGAAAAAGGAAAGGAATAGTTGCCGAAATCAATTAAAAGTCGTTTTAATTGGTTGGGAGCGTTTTCGAAAGAAACGTTACTGTCATAGTCTTTTTAACAACTATGGAGCGCTACTGGTTAGGTTGGGTAATTTTGCCTGCCTTTTTATTTTAAATTTTCACCCTTCTTTAAAATAGTAAACTTCAGTGGTTCTCCCTTATTCTTAGGTAGAACAATAATGGAACTCTTAGATTATTCCACATCAATTTGGTCGGTTGTCCCGCCCCTGTTAGCCTTATTATTGGCAATTTTTACCCGTAAAGTCATTTTATCGTTAAGTATTGGTATTGTGATTGGCTCATTAATGTTGGCAGATTTCAATATTGCCAACACAGCGATTTATTTAAAGAATACCGTGCAATCTTTGGTATATGGTGATGACGGTTGGAACTTTGATACCATCAACATCATTTTATTCTTATTATTATTGGGAATTTTGACCGCACTTTTAACGGTATCAGGTAGCAATCGTGCCTTTGCGGAATGGGCGCAAAAGCGTATTAAAAATCGCCGTGGCGCGAAATTAATGGCGGCTTCTTTGGTCTTTGTTACTTTTATTGATGATTATTTCCACAGCCTTGCGGTGGGGGCGATTGCCCGTCCTGTTACAGATAAATTTAAAGTTTCTCGTGCAAAATTAGCCTATATTTTGGATTCCACCGCCGCGCCAATGTGTGTGATTATGCCTGTTTCAAGTTGGGGCGCGTACATTATCACCTTAATTTCAGGCTTGCTTGCTACTTATGCCATTACGGATTACACCCCAATTGGGGCATTTATGGCGATGAGTGCGATGAATTTCTACGCGATTTTCTCTATTTTAATGGTGTTCTTCGTGGCCTATTTCTCTTTCGATATTGGCTCAATGGCAAGACACGAAAAACTTGCTCTTGAAAGAGCAGAAGAAGATAAAGATGAGCAAAACGGCGTGAAAGGCCACGTTCGCAACTTGATTTTACCTATTGTTACCTTAATTGGTGCAACGGTATTTATGATGTTGCACACAGGTAATGAAGCTCTCGCTGCAGATGGCAAGCCTTTCTCTGTATTAGGCGCATTTGAAAACACTACGGTAGGGATTTCTTAGTGGTGGGTGGCTGTGCTTCAATCGTTGTGGCAACCCTTTGTATTTTGATTGATCGTCAAGTGAGTTTTGCAGAATACGCCAAATCTTGGATCGTTGGCGTGAAATCAATGCTTGGTGCGATTTTGATTTTATTCTTCGCTTGGACAATTAACAATGTTGTGGGCGATATGAAAACAGGAACGTATTTATCTAGCCTTGTTTCTGGTAATTTACCTGTGGCAGTGTTGCCTGCGTTATTATTCGTATTAGGCGCAGTAATGGCGTTCTCAACAGGAACAAGCTGGGGAACATTCGGCATTATGTTGCCAATTGCTGCAGCCATTGCCGCCAATGCCGCGCCAGAATTAATGTTGCCTTGTCTTTCAGCCGTAATGGCAGGGGCGGTATGTGGCGACCACTGTTCACCAGTTTCCGATACCACCATTTTGTCTTCCACTGGGGCGAAATGTAACCATATGGATCACGTTACCACCCAGTTACCTTATGCCTTAACCTTAGCCGCTGCAACCATTGTGGGCTATCTTGTGGTCGGTTACACCGCATCAGGCGTGTTTGGCTTTATTGCTACAGCAATCACCTTGATTGCACTCATTTTCTTATTTAAAAGACGATAAAATGTGATCTAGATCACAAAATCAGAAATAAAATTTTATTTCGTCTATTTTATAAAATGCGGCAGATTGTCGCATTTTTTTATTTTAAGCTGAATTTTATTTTATAAAATATCGAATTTGCAAAATTTTTAGAAATTTATTCTGAAAAATCACCACTCTTTTCACTCAAATCTTGCTAGACAAGCCATTCTCAATCCGTTACAAATAATCATCGTTAATGAAAAAACAGAAGTGCGGTGCAAATTCCGCAAATTTTTGCGAGGTAACAATGAAAAAATTATCAGGTGCGGAAATGGTTGTGCAATCCTTGCGTGATCAGGGCGTAAAATTTGTATTTGGCTACCCCGGTGGCTCGGTGTTGGATATTTATGATGCTATCCACACATTAGGCGGCATTGAGCATATTTTGGTTCGCCACGAGCAAGCCGCCGTGCATATGGCAGACGGCTATGCACGTTCCACAGGGGAAGTGGGCTGTGTGTTAGTTACATCGGGCCCCGGGGCAACCAATGCCATTACAGGGATTGCCACTGCGTATATGGATTCTGTACCTTTGGTGGTGATTTCTGGACAAGTAATGTCTGGCTTGATCGGTAGTGATGCGTTCCAAGAATGCGATATGGTGGGGATCTCTCGCCCTGTGGTGAAACACAGCTTTTTGGTAAAACGGGCAGAAGATTTGCCTGAAGTGATCAAAAAGGCGTTTTATATTGCCTCCACAGGTCGTCCGGGGCCGGTGGTGATTGATTTGCCGAAAGATGTGCTAAACCCGGCTAATAAATATACTTATACCTATCCGCAAGAAATCAGCTTGCGTTCTTATAACCCGACAGTGCAAGGGCATAAAGGGCAGATCAAAAAAGCCTTGAAAGCCTTATTGGTGGCGAAAAAGCCCGTGCTTTTCCTTGGCGGTGGTGCGATCACAGCAAATTGTAGCGAGCAAATTAGCCAATTTGCCAAGCAGTTAAATTTGCCGGTTACTGCGTCTTTAATGGGATTAGGTGCATTTCCAAGCACGGATAAACAGTTCTTAGGAATGTTAGGAATGCACGGCACATACGAAGCGAATAACGCAATGCACCACAGTGATTTAATCTTCGCCATTGGCGTGCGTTTTGATGATCGCACCACCAATAATTTGGAAAAATATTGCCCGAATGCCAAAGTGGTGCATATTGATATTGACCCAACGTCCATTTCTAAAAATGTACCAGCAGCGATCCCGATTGTGGGCAGTGCAGAAAATGTGTTAAACGAAATGCTAGCTTTATTAGAAGAAGATAACTTAGCTAAATCCCAAGCGGATCTGAGCGATTGGTGGAAACAAATTGATGAATGGAAAGCGGTGAAATGCTTGGATTTTGATCGCAATAGTGGCGTGATTAAACCACAGCAGGTGATTGAAACTGTCTATCGTCTAACCAAGGGCAAAGCCTATGTGGCATCAGATGTAGGGCAGCACCAAATGTTCGCTGCCTTGCATTATCCTTTTGATGCGCCACGTCATTGGATCAACTCAGGCGGGCTTGGCACAATGGGCTTTGGCTTGCCAGCGGCATTAGGCGTGAAATTGGCTCACCCAGAGGCAACGGTGGTGTGCGTAACGGGGGACGGCAGCATTCAAATGAATATTCAAGAGCTGTCCACGGCGCAACAATATGGCATTCCTGTGGTGATTATTAGCCTAAACAATCGCTTTTTAGGAATGGTAAAACAATGGCAAGATTTGATTTATTCGGGGCGTCATTCGCAATCTTATATGAACTCACTGCCAGATTTCGTCAAGCTGGCGGAATCTTACGGACACGTTGGCATTCAGATTGATCGTCCTGAAGAATTGGAAGAAAA
>NZ_PQVI01000144.1 GCF_002921145.1 Avibacterium endocarditidis | reverse complement strand
GATTTAGAAAGCGAAGTGCGGTGAAAAAATCACGGAAATTTGGCTTTTTATTCAAATTATAATCAGTATAATAAGAAAAATCTGATTAACAAAAAACGGATAAGTTATGTTCAAAATTATTTCAATTTCAGTGTTAAGTGCCTTTTTAGTGGCGTGTTCTTCTTTGACTTCTTATGTGCCGTTTATGGACAACGAGAAAAAAGTGATCGATTTAGATAAAGAGAAAATCGATAAAAAATCCTATGCCTCTGCGTATGCGGCAACGGTGCAAACCTATTCAGGGCGTGTAAATGAAGATTATGATGTGAATTCTTTTGCCAGTGGCGTGAATGATTGGTATCTCAACCGTATTTTAGTGCCGATTGAAGAAGTGAAAGCGAAATTATACCAAGGTGGTGGCGTGGATAGCCAAGTTTATGCTTATTATAGTGGCGTAGTGTTCGCGTCTGAATTACAGAATAATTTCAATCGCTTAAGTGCAAATTGTTGGTCGCAAATCAGCCAGCCAAGTGCAACGCAAGGGATTTATGATGCAATGCGAGATCTACAAAAAGGGCAGCCGCGTTCCTTAGATGAAGGTTATATCGCAGAAGGTAGCGATCAAGTGTTGAAAGTCTGTACAGGAAAATAATGTGTAAGGTTACTGATGTTTAATCAGTAACCTTTTCTTTTTTTATCTAAGCTGAAAGGTTTTTGCTTAATGTTCAGCAAGCGTTTAACAACGTGTTAAGCAAATCATCAGTAAAATTTATCGCCAAATTGGTTTTGCGAAGAAGTGAGCCAGTATCACAACGCCATTTGGTATTCAAACCAATATTCTGGAGGGAAAATGCTTAACTTATCAGAAAAAAATATTCACTTATCGGCACAAGCCGAAAATAAACAGCAAGCCATTGAATTGGTGGCGCAAGCGCTTGAACAAGCGGGCAATGTGGAAGCAGGATATTTAGCAGGAATGTTGGCGCGCGAAACGCAAACGTCCACCTTTTTAGGCAACGGCATTGCCATTCCGCACGGCACGTTGGAAACACGTCCAATGGTGAAAGAAACGGGCGTGCAAGTGTTTCAATTTCCACAAGGGATTGAATGGGGCGACGGCAACAAAGCCTATGTGGTGATCGGCATTGCCGCCCGTTCAGATGAGCATTTAACCTTGTTGCGTCAGCTTACTCAAGTGCTAGGCGATGAAGAAAAAGCGGCGAAATTGGCGACATTACAAGACATCGCGAAATTCCGCGCCATTTTAATGGGCGAAGAAACACTGGAAGTGAAAAGCGAAGATCTGAGCCTTGATGTGGATACGGAAAGTCTGCTTACTTTAATTGCGATTAATGCCGGCAAATTGCAAAACCAAGGCGCGGTGAATAATCAATTTGTGGCAGAGGTGATCGCCTCTCCTGCATTGCCACTGGGCGGCGGCTTATGGCTTACCGATTCGGTGCAAGGCAACGAGAAAAATGCCCTTGCGTTCAGCCGTGCAAAACAAGCTTTCCAGCATAATCATAAAGAAGTGAAAGGCGTGTTGACGGTGGCTTGTGTGAATGAGCAAATTGATGAATTACTCGCACGATTACTAGAAAATTCCGTGCAACAAGCCTTATTAAATGGAAATTCTCAGCAAATTTTGACCGCACTTAATGGTGGTGAAGTGAGCGTTGAAAACCCAGCACCAGCCAATACCAGTAGCGAAAATGCAGGCACGGTTATCGGCACATTCACCGTGCGTAATGAACACGGCTTGCACGCGCGTCCTTCAGCGGTATTAGTAAATGAAGTGAAAAAATTCGCCTCGAAAATTACGGTGGAAAATCTCACCCGTGGCGGTGAAGCCATCAGCGCTAAAAGCCTGATGAAAATCGTGGCATTGGGCGCAACCCTTGGACATCGTTTACGTTTTAGCGCGGTGGGTGAAGATGCCAAACAAGCCATTGAAGCCATTGGTAAAGCCATTGCGGACGGTTTAGGGGAAGAAGTGTCCTCTTTATCGCCGAAAGAACCGGATCACATTGAAGTGATTGGCGAAAGCAGCGCAGCTAGCGAAAAGAAAAAACTGCAGAAAAAAAAAACCACCGCACTTGATAATCAAGATCCAAGCGAAAGTGTTGAGGCGGTGTTTGTGGTGCGTAACGAACACGGTTTGCACGCACGCCCTGCCGCCGTGTTAGTTAATGAAGTGAAGAAATATAACGCTTCCGTAGCGGTGCAAAATGTGGATCGCGATAGTCAATTAGTGAGTGCTAAAAGTTTGATGAAAGTGGTGGCGCTTGGCGTGGTGAAAGGACATCGTTTACGTTTCGTGGCAACTGGTGAAGAAGCACAAAAAGCCCTTGATGGCATTGGTGCGGCAATTGAAGCTGGCTTAGGTGAGTAGGAGTTGATAATGGCAAAAGTGGCAACCATCACGTTAAATACCGCCTATGATTTAGTGGGGCGGTTAAAACGTATTGAGCTGGGTGAAGTGAATACGGTGGAAACCTTAGGCTTATTCCCTGCGGGCAAAGGCATCAACGTGGCAAAAGTGTTGAAAGATTTAGGCGTTGATGTGGCGGTGAGTGGCTTCCTTGGGCGTGATAATCAAGGGGACTTCAACACAATGTTTGCGGAGCTTGGCTTAGAAGACCGCTTTCAGCGTGTGGCGGGTAAAACTCGCATAAACGTGAAAATCACCGAAACCGAGGCCGATGTAACGGATCTCAATTTCCTAGGCTATGAAATTTCACCACAAGATTGGCAAGATTTTGTGCAGCAATCCTTGTTGTTATGCAAAGATTTTGACATTGTCGCAGTGTGTGGCAGTTTGCCGCGCGGTGTCAGTCCAACAGATTTCGCTGATTGGCTCAAACAGCTACAACAAGCAGGCGTAAAAGTGGTGTTAGACAGCAGTAATGCAGCGCTTAGCGCGGGGTTATCCGCCAATCCTTGGCTAGTGAAACCCAATCATCGTGAGCTTGAGGCTTGGGCAGGGCATTCCTTACCAACCCTTGAAGAGATTATTGCGGCCGCAGAAAAATTGCGCGCACAAGGCATTGCTAATGTGATTATTTCAATGGGCGCGGACGGTTCTCTGTGGTTAAGCGAACAAGGCGTGCTCCAAGCGAAACCACCAAAATGCGAGCAAGTGGTTAGCACCGTGGGCGCGGGCGATTCAATGGTGGCAGGGCTAATTTATGGCTTGAGCAAATCGCTTTCACAGCAAGACACCTTGGCGTTTGCCAGTGCGGTGTCTGCCTTTGCCGTGTCGCAAAGCAATGTGGGCGTGAGCGATCCTGCGTTATTAACACCAATCTTAGAAAAAGTAGAAATTTCAGTGATTAAAGGGTAGAACAATGAAGATTTTTTTTTGACAAACACACAACAATTAGGCAATGCCAAAGCCTTTTTTGATTAAACAGGTGCTGGCTGCGGCAGCAAAACAGCAAGGCGATGACGTGGTGGCAGAAGCCAGCCAAGCGGATTTAGTGATCGCCTTAGGCAGTGCGCCAAATAACGGCGCATTACAAGGTAAAAAACTGTTTGTGGCAGAGGTGGAAAACGCCTTTAATGCACCAGAGGCGACCTTAAAACAAGCGCAGGCGGAAGCAGTGGAATATCAGCCAGCGGAAAATTCAAATGGGGCGGAAAATAAAAGTGCGGTGCAAAATGCGCCGGATTTTTCTAATCAAACGAAAAATATTGTGGCAGTTACGGCTTGTCCAACAGGCGTAGCGCACACTTTTATGTCAGCGGAGGCTATTGCTGAATATGCCAAAAAGCAAGGCTGGAATGTGAAAGTGGAAACCCGTGGGCAAGTGGGTTCGAGCAATATCATTTCCCCTGAAGATGTAGCGAATGCGGATCTTGTCTTTATTGCAGCAGATATTGATGTGGATTTAAGCAAGTTTGAAGGCAAGCCGATGTATCGCACCTCCACTGGGCTTGCGCTGAAGAAAACGGCACAAGAATTTGAAAAAGCCTTTAAAGAAGCGAAGATTTACACAGGGGCAAATGTCGCCAAAGCACAAGCCAGCGAAGAAAGCACAGGTGAGCGTAAAGGCTTGTATAAACACTTGATGACAGGGGTTTCCCATATGTTGCCATTGGTGGTCGCAGGGGGCTTGCTGATCGCTATTTCCTTTATGTTTGGCATTGAAGCCTTTAAAGATCCGAATATTGCAGGTGGTTTACCAAAAGCCTTGATGGATATTGGTGGCGGTGCAGCGTTCCACTTAATGATTGCCGTGTTCGCAGGTTATGTGGCGTTTTCTATTGCGGATCGTCCTGGATTAGCCGTGGGTTTAATTGGCGGTATGCTTGCCACCACCGCAGGTGCAGGGATTTTAGGTGGGATTATTGCCGGCTTGCTTGCAGGTTATGTGGTGAAATTCTTAAACCAAGCTATTCAATTACCAGCCAGCTTAAGTTCATTAAAACCGATTTTAATTTTGCCATTGATCGGTTCTGCGATTGTTGGCTTGGTGATGATTTATCTGATCAATCCACCGGTAAAAGGCTTAATGGACGCATTGGTGGAATGGCTCAACACAATGGGACAAAGCAATGCGTTGTTATTAGGCGCGGTGCTTGGGGCGATGATGTGTGTGGATATGGGCGGTCCAGTAAACAAAGCAGCTTATACTTTCGGCACAGGCTTGATCGCTTCTGGCGTTTATACCCCAATGGCTGCAGTAATGGCAGCGGGTATGGTGCCACCAATTGGAATGGCAATTGCTACATTATTGGCACGCAAAAAATTCACCGCCAATCAACGTGATGCGGGTAAAGCGTCTTTCGTATTAGGTTTATGTTTTATTTCTGAAGGTGCATTGCCATTTGTGGCGGCTGATCCTGTGCGCGTGATTGCATCAAGCATTATTGGTGGAGCAGTGGCTGGCGCGATTTCTTTAGGCTTATCTATCGGCTTACAAGCACCACACGGTGGTTTATTCGTGATTCCATTTGTAACTCAGCCATTAATGTATTTAGCGGCAATTGCCATTGGTGCGGCGCTAACAGGCGTGATTTATGCAGTTATTAAGCCAAAACTTACGGAAAAATAACCGCACTTTGTTATCCTCAAAACCCGACTTAGATGTCGGGTTTTTTGCGTTTTTTTCTCTGAAATTATTCGTACAAGAAAAAGCAAATTCCGCTATAATCCCCCCATTATTCAGTTCAACAGGGAACAGAAATGGAAAAATATAATAAATTTCGCCTTGAATGGGATTGTCGGCGTGGAATGTTGGAGTTAGATAAAGTGATTATGCCTTTCTTTCAGCAGCATTTTGATGAGCTAGATGAGCAACAAAAAGCTACATTTGTGCGTCTATTGGCGGCAACGGATTTACAGTTATTTTCGTGGTTTTTTAACCGAAAACCTGCGCCAGATCTTGAATTACAGCAAATGGTTTCCTATATACAAGAAAAATTATCGAGCTAATTTGATAAAAAGATTGAACTTTTACGATTTTCACCCCTCTAAGAGAACACGAGCTTGCTGTCTTGTGTATCAAGGCTTGTTAGAGGTGTATAAGAGGTTATATGACTGAACAGCTAACAGATCAGGCTTTGGTAGAAAGGGTACAGCAGGGAGATAAGAAAGCATTCAATTTGTTGGTATCGCGTTATCAAAATAAGGTGGCAGGGCTATTAACCCGTTATGTTTCACCGAATGATATTCCCGATGTTGTACAAGAATCATTCATTAAAGCGTATCGCTCTATTGAATCATTCCGCGGTGACAGTGCTTTCTACACTTGGCTATATCGTATCGCCGTGAATACGGCAAAGAATTATTTAACCGCACAGGGACGCCGCCCGCCGAATGAAGATATTCTGGCAGATGAGGCAGAATCCTATGATGTGGGAACAAATTTGCGGGACGTAGATACGCCCGAAAATCAGATGTTATCTGGTGAATTGAAGAAGATCATTTTTGATACCATTCATAATATGCAAGAAGACTTAAAAACCGCCATCACCTTGCGTGAGTTAGAAGGATTAAGTTATGAAGAAATTGCCGATATTATGAATTGCCCTGTCGGAACGGTACGTTCGCGTATTTTCCGAGCAAGGGAGATTATCGAAAATAAAATTCAACCCCTTCTTCAAGGCTAATACAACATTAATAACATTAAAAAAGAGAAAACCCTGGGAGTTTACAATGCAAAAAGAGCAACTTTCCGCTTACATTGATGGCGAACAAATCAGCGAGGCAATGACAGAAAAACTTTGCCAAGATGCTGATTTACAAAAATCCTGGGCAAATTTTCATACTATTCGTGCAGTAATGCGTCAGGAAAGTGAAGTATTATTGGGGGCGGATTTCACTGCAAAAATGGCAGATTTAATTGAGCAAGAAGAAATTGTGGTGGCACAACCGATGGTTTCTCAACCAATGCCAGAAGAAACTGCGCAATCTCCATTTATGCAAACACTGAAAGCGTGGTTTATGCCAATGACTCAATTTGCGGTGGCAGCGGGCGTGTGCTTAGTTGCGGTGATGGGCGTGCAAAGTTTTATGGCGCACAATGGCAAAGAAAACCAAGACGCGCCTGTGTTGCAAACCTTGCCATTTAACAATTCCGTGCAAGAGGTGAGCTATAATGCGCCAACCCAATCGGTGATTACGCCTGAGCAAATTGAGCAAAAAAATAAACGCATTGATTCAATGCTACAAAGCTACGAATTGCAAAAACGCATTTATGCGGATAGATTAAATTTGCAAAATCAGAAATAACAATGAATGAAGTTTAGGTTATTCACCACCATTTTTGGTGGTGAATTTGTTTATATCCTATATGTGAATAACGATGTTAAAAACGGTCAAAAAATCACCGCACTTTCCTTAGTGCTATTTTCTGTAAATCCCTTATGGGTCGGCAGAACCTGATGCAGGTCCAGCCACGCCAATTGCTAGACGAAATGCAACAGGCAGGTTCTCATCTGAACTATGAAATTGCTTTCGTGCAAACCACGCCGAATATGGCCTCATTACGTTATAGCCATATTTATCATAATGGCAAAACCTACGCCCAACTGCTCACCCTTGACGGAATGCCGCAGCAAATTGTGCAACGTGATAATGTGGTGAGTTATTTCCAACCGAATTATTCTCCATTCTCGATTAACGCCAATCATATTGTGGACAGCTTGCCTGCGATTATGTGGAGCAATCTTGATGCGCTGAAACAAAATTATGATTTCACCTATATTGGACGCAACCGCGTGGCAGATCGCGTGGTGCAAACCATTCGCATTTTGCCGAAAGATGATTTTCGCTATCAATATGTGCTCTTTATTGATGAGCAAAGCCATTTGTTGCTACGCAGTGATGTGTTAGATCGAGAAAATAATCTGCTAGAACAATTCCGCGTAGTGAATTTATATCAAAGTGAACAATTTGATGATTTGCTCAATGCCATTAATCATATGGGTTTTCCTGCACTGATTAATGACAAAACCACTTTCCAACCAAGCAAAGAAGCCTTTAACTGGCAGCCAAGCTGGTTACCAAACGGCTTTAAGTTGATTAATCGTAGTGTGGAAACCAATGGTGAAGAACGCATTGAAGCGCAGCTTTACAGCGATGGATTATTTTCCTTCACCCTTTACCGCTCAAGCTCAATTTTGCCAAATGAAGAAAAAAACGGCTGGTGGAATGGCACCAGAACCTTTTATAGCGAAACCTTTGGCGATAACGAATTTACCCTTGTAGGGCAGCTACCGATTTCTACCGCAAAACGCATCGTGCAAGATATTAAGGTGAAGTAAATGCTGAAAGAAAGTGCGGTGGTTATTTCTTATCAATCTGGCATTGCGCAAGTGAAATGCCAATCGCAAAGTGCCTGCGGGAGCTGCGCGGCAAAGTCTGCCTGTGGCTCAGCTGCACTGGCGGAACTGAACGGCACAGGCACGGCGCATTTTTTTGAGGTGGAAACCATCACCCCCGTCAAAGCAGGGCAAATTATCGAAATTGGTTTAATGGAACGTTCGCTGATTTTTTCTAGTTTGCTGGTGTATTTTTTCCCTTTACTCACCTTATTGCTTTCCACGCTGATCGCCGATCAGGTTTTCCAAACCGAACTGTGGCAAGGCATTTTTATCGTTTTTTGCACCGCACTTGCCTTTGTGGTCGTCCATTTTGTATCGAAATCTTGGCAGAAAAAGCAAGTTATCGCCCGATTTTTTTGCGGGTTATTCAATAATCTATTCATTTATGTGAAAGATCACAAGCTGCCAATAATGCGGTATCATAGGGCTACATTTTACTTAATATAAAGGACATAAAATGCGCCCAATGCTTGGCATTACAGGATACAGTGGAAGTGGCAAAACCACTTTGCTGGAAAAACTTTTACCTCAGCTTGCCGATTTAGGTTTGCGTGTGGCGGTGATTAAGCACAGCCATCATAACGCGCAGGTGGATAAAGAGGGCAAGGATAGCTGGCGAATGAAAGAAGCGGGTGCGAGCCAAGTGGTAATGGCTTGTGATAACCGTTGGGCATTGATGACGGAAACCGCGCAGCCCGTGAGCTTAGACTATTTGGCAGCGCAATTTGATCCGCAGCTGACGGATTTGATTTTGGTGGAAGGCTTCAAACACGAACCTATTGCAAAGATTTTATTGCATCGCAAGACAATAGAGAAAGCCTTGCCAGAGCTTGATGAAAAAGTGATTGCGCTCGCCACAGATTACCCTTTAAGCTGCACCGTGCCACATTTGGATATTAATCAGGTTGAGCAAATTGCCGCATTTATTTTTCATTGGTATCAACAACAAATGAAATAAAGTGCGGGGCAAAATCGCAGAATTTTTATGACAGAAACGAAAAATTATACAGGCTTGGCGTGGATTGCCGCCGTTGCCTTTTTTATGCAAACTTTAGACGCGACCATTTTGAATACGGCGTTGCCGACTATTTCGCGCAGTCTAAATGAATCGCCGCTGAATATGCAGTTGGCGATCATTAGCTACGCTTTGACGGTGGCGTTGTTTATTCCGTTAAGCGGTTGGGCGGCGGATAAATTTGGTACGCGTAAGGTTTTTCGTGCTGCCATTGGCGTTTTTGTGTTGGGATCGGTGGCGTGCGCCTTATCGCAATCTTTGCCACAATTGATCTTTGCTCGCATTTTACAAGGGCTTGGTGGTGCGTTAATGATGCCTGTTGCACGCCTTGCGATAATCCGTAGCGTGCCGAAAAATCAGCTGTTAAATGCGTGGAATATTATGGCGATGGCAGGTCTTATTGGGCCAATTCTTGGGCCTGTGTTGGGGGGCTTAATCGTAACTTATATGACCTGGCATTGGATTTTTTAATTAATATTCCCATTGGGCTGGCAGGGATTTTCCTTGGCAGGCATTTATATGCCAAATATGAAAGGGCAGGTGAGCCGTTTAGATAAATGGGGTTTTGTACTGTTTGCAGGCGGGCTTGTGGGCTTGACCTTGGGGCTGGATCTGGTGGCTGAGCATTTCACCGCAACTTGGATTGCGTTAGTGGTGCTGGCGGTAGGAATGGCATTTCTGGCTTGCTATTATCTTTATGCCAAACGCGTTCACAATCCGCTAATGCCCTTTTCTTTGTTTCATATTCGCACTTTTCGTTTAGGCTTTATTGCCAATTTATTTATTCGCCTGTGTGGTTCGGGCGTACCGTTTTTGCTACCGTTAATGCTCCAAGTGGTATTTCATTACAGCGCAGAAGTGGCAGGCTGGCTAATGGTGCCAATTGCCGTAAGTTCAATGGCGTTTAAACTGCTGATCCGCGGCATTCTTTCTCGTTTTGGTTATAAGAAAACGCTGATCAGCACCGCCATTGCGATGACTTTCGTAATTGCCACAATGAGCTTATTGCAACGCCATACGCCAATTTGGCAGATGGTGCTGATTTTATTGGCATACGGCGGTTGTATGTCGGTCAGTTTCACCGCGATCAACACCTTAACTGTCGGCGATTTATCCGATAACAACGCCAGCGCAGGTTCAACAATGCTGAGCGTGATTCAGCAAGTGGGAATTGGCATTGGCATTGCGGTTTCTTCAGTGATTTTGGGCTTGTATCGCAACGCCCTTGGAGAAAGTGTCGAACAGTTACAACAAGCCTTTAGCTATACATTCCTCACCTCTAGCCTGTTTGGCTTAATCCTCGTCTTGATTTTGACAAGACTTCAGCAAAACGATGGGGAAAATTTACAAATAAAGAAAAATTAAGGAGGCGTGATGAATTTACAAGATATTCGCCAAGAATATAGCCAACAGAATTTATCGAAAGCCCATTGCCCTGATGAGCCAATGACGTTGTTTGAACAATGGCTGCAAGAAGCAATACAAGCACAGGTAAATGAACCCACTGCAATGAATTTAGCAACAGTGGAAAAAAATGGCAAACCAAGCAGCAGAATGGTGTTATTAAAGCAAACCACCGAGCAAGGTTTTATTTTCTTTACTAACTACCTCAGCCGTAAAGGGCAAGCGCTCACTCATCAGCCCTTTGCCGCCCTTACTTTCTTCTGGCCAGAATTAGAGCGCCAAATCCGCATTGAAGGTACAGTTGAACAACTTCCTACCAGCGATTCTGATGCATATTTTGCCAGCCGCCCCTATCAAAGCCAGCTTGGCGCTTGGGCGAGCGAACAAAGTGCAGTGCTTTCAAGTAAAGCTGTTTTACTGAGTAAAGCCGTAATGTTTGCGATTAAATATCCGCTCACTGTGCCGCGCCCACCTCATTGGGGCGGCTATATCCTATTGCCAGAAATGGTCGAGTTTTGGCAAGGTCGCCCAAGCCGTTTACACGATAGGATTCGCTATTTACGCACTGATGAACAGCACTGGCAAAAAGATCGCCTATCGCCTTAATCTGATAAATTTCCTATATCTAACCCAAATTGCAAATAATGCTCAGCAGGGAGCTGCGCAGATATAGAGGAAAAAGAAAGTGCAGTAGAAAAATTTGGCGAATTTTGCACCGCACTTGTTGTTAGCGTATTTTCTTCTGCGGCATTGCTGAGCAACCACCAGCAGCTTCCTTCCCATTCCGTATCAGTGTGAGATTCAAATCCCCAGCCTAACAATACTTGCTCTGTTGTACCATTTTTCAATTCTGTTTGTGCCAGTTGTAATGGCTGTGCGTTATCTTCTGGTGAAGTGATCAAGAAATACTATTGCCTGTGGTTTGCAACAGCTGCGCCAGCTGAAAAACTGTGGCGTTATTGAGATTTGCCATAAAATCCAACGGACTAGGCAAATCTTGCGTCATCAGTTGGTGGAATAATTTGTTGAATTTGCTTGGGGAATTAAAGGGGGAAGCCAAGTAAATGGCTGTATTTGGCGTAATATAGGGCTTCAGCGGTAATGCTCCAAGCAAGCAGAGCTGGGTAAATTTGCTTAAACGGCGAGCGTCCACGCCAAAGGCTTTAAGCTGTTGGCGTAGTTCAGCCTCACTTTGCCCTTGTGTGATAAATTGGCTTTGCTGTTGGAAATAAATGTTTGATTTCATTTTAATTACGCTTTCCCTTGCCAGTGAAGAATCCAAGCGATATTGCTGCCACCAAAACCTAAAAAGTAATTCAAATAATAGCCAGTGGAAAGTGGTTGCGCTTGCTGCTCTACCGCACCTTGTGGCGTGATGAACAGGCAATCTGCGTTCTCTTGTTGTAATTGCTGCCAAAGCCACGCGGTTTCCATTGCCCCACTTGCACCTAAACTATGTCCAAGGTAAGGCTTTGCTAACAAGCAAGGAATAGTCGAAAATTGCTGTTGTAAAAATGCGATTTCCATTTCATCGCTGTTTCCACCCACAGCGTGAACTTTAATGCCAGCCAGTTGATGAGCTTGCAATCCTGCCTTATGCAAACAATTTCCGATCAGTTGAGCAAATGCGTCTGCGGAGCTATTGGTGAGATTATGGTGATCCGTAATGGTGGTGATGGCAGCAATTTCTAGTTTTTTCTCTGGATTTGGTTGATTTTCCAATGCCACACAAGCAATGCCCTCCCCTAAAATAATACCGTTACTTTGTACAAAAGGCTGATAGGGCAAATCTTCTGCCAGCAAGTGCATTGCGTTGAAATGCTCAAAGGTTAAACGGTTAAACATTTCAAATCCAACCACCAACGCGCGCTCACATTGTCCTTGTGCAATCATTTGATAGGCATAGCCCATTGCCTGTGCAGATGAAGTGCAAGACGTAGCAAAGCTGAAAACCTGTGTTTGATAGCGTGCTTTTAGTCGTTCCGCGATCACCGCTAGGCTGTATTCTTGCGGTAAAGGTTGATTGTTTTGCCAACGAAATTCGCAATCACTCATTAAATACGCCGTTGATCCTAAAAGAATGGGGGTATTGTGCAATCTATCAGCTTGCCAACCCCGTTGTATTAATAGGTTGTCAATGTGCTGTTCTAAATAAGTGCAGAGTTGCTCGAAATTCAGCAGCGGTTGCTCAAAAGCACGAAAATAAGGCAAATTCTGCGTTTGCCCTAACATTGAGGATTGTCGCCAAGGATTAAGTTGAGCGGTTTGTGCATTTTGCTGGCTGACGGCGGTAATATAAACTTTTTGCATAGTTAAGAATGTTGGTTACGAATAAAGCTCGCTAAATCACGAATATTCATCATATGCTTACGCACCATTCGATCGCCATTTAATCTCACTTTAAAATGGGCTTGCAGTGCCACCGCAATTTGTAGCGCATCTAAAGAATCTAACTGAATACGACTTTGTTCACCAAATAACGGCTCATCATCGCTAATTGTGCTGGGATCGATGTCTATTTTATCGCTTTCTTGCACGATTAAGTTTTTCAGTTGTTGTTCTAACTCTGGTTGGCTGAGAGTAAAAATATAGCTCATTAAAATCTCGCTTGTGTTTTGAGTTGATGGGCGTAAACCAGCACAGCAATCAATAGCATTGCTGCACCAACCCCGTTAAAAGCCAAAGTTCAGGCTGAATTTGCATTAAGGTAGCCTGATTTAATAATAGCTGCTGAAATGCCGTTAATGCCCACCCCATTGGTGAAAATTGGGCGATTTTTTGCATAATCTCAGGCATTACATAAGTTGGCACCATAATGCCACCAATGGCCGCCATAATGATAATGCCACCACCACCTAGCACCACGGCTTGTTCTGTGGTGCGTGCAATCACACTAATTAATAAGCCGTAACCTAACGCAGAAAGACTTACCGCAGCTGACAGCACCGCGTAATGCCACCATTCACCATTTAAGCTAAACGCTGGCATAGCAAGCATAGGTAGCACCCAATAGCCTAGGGCGATCATTCCAATAAATTGACATTGATTGATAAAAAAATACGGCACTAATTTTGCCAAAATCAGTTGCAAACTTGAGGCTCTTGCCAAACGCAGACGAGTAAGCGTGTTGGTTTGTCGCTCCATCGCCATTACGTTAGAAAGGGGGATCATAATAAAAAACATACCAAAAATTAACCACGCAGGCACACTATGTTGCACCGCATTAGGCTGACTAACCGTTTCCCCTTGACGGTTAAGATAAATTTCCTGCCAGCGTTCTTGTGCCAAATAGGTATTGATTTCATTGAATTTTTTATCCAACGCTTGATTAACTTCTTGCTGAATTTGTTTCATCGGATTGCGTTGATTATTTTTCAACATAATGTGATTATCTTTCGAATAACGCTCAAGCCGTTGCTGGCTATAATGTTTTTGCAAGATACCTTTCACCCCAAGCAACCACGCACGATCCACACTAGGGTTAAGCCAAAGTTGCAAAGGCTGTTCTTCTTTTAGGGCATTTTTATCTTGATTTGGATTAACCACAATCAAAGCAAATTTTTCTTGCTGCAAATCTTGCTGATAAGCCTCTAATTGCGCAATATCCCCTTGTTTTACGAGCAATTCCTCTTGTTGTAGTGCAGTAAAAAATCCGTCATTGAGGAGATCATTTGGCGTGCCTAGTAGCAAAATTTCGCCACGATTACCTAATTCCTTTTCACTGCTTAACGCTGCCGACATAATCAACATAAATAAAATCGGCATAATAAATAATACTGCCACACCGTGCAGATCACGGCTTAATAGGCGTAATTCTTTAAACATCGCAGCAATTAGCATTATTTTCCCGCCTGTTGTAAAAAATCTAAATAAAAATGCTCAAGGCTTTGCCCTTTTGCAAGAATACCTTTTATTTCACCTTGATAAATCAATTTTCCTTCATTTAATAAAACTAATTTATCGCATAATTGTTCAATTTCTTGTAGATAATGTGAGGTGTAAATCACCGTGATACCTTGCTGAGTTAATTCCGCCACGGAATTTAAAATAAATTGGCGAGATTGGGGATCAATGCCAACCGTAATTTCATCTAAAAAAATGACTTTAGGGCGATTAATTAAACCAATGGCGAAATTTAAACGGCGTTTTAATCCGCCTGATAAATGTTTTGCCAATCTCGATTTATAAGAAGTTAGCCCCACTTTTTCTAATAATTCAGTGAGCCAGTTTTTATCGTTGATATGATAAAGTGCGGCGAAAAATTTTAAATTTTCCCATACCGTTAATAAAGGATAAAACGCAAAATCCTGTGGCACTAAAGAAATTTGATGACGCTGCTTTTTGCTTAATTCGTGAAACGGCACGCCTTCAAAATAAACCTGCCCCTGCTGCACCGCTTGCAACCCGCAAAGCAAAGACATCAGTGTCGTCTTCCCAGCGCCGTTAGGGCCAAGTAAACCGATGGCAGAGCCTTGTTTGACGTGCAGATTTATACCGCTTAAAGCTAAGTTTGAACCATTAGGGTATTGATGGCTGAGTTTATCAATATCAATCATACTTTTCTTACTTTCTTTTTCGGTATTTTTGGTTACGATGTTTTGGGTTATCTGGGTATTTCATTTCGATTAAACCAAGGCATAGTGCCGGATTTAGATAGCGTTTTCCAAAGTTAACTCTGTGGGAGATACCAAGTATCTCCATCAATTCTTTCGCGCTTTGATATTCACTCCCTAAAGCAGCAAGTAATTGTTTTACTTTATCACTTTCTTTATCACTTTCTTTATCACTTTCTTTATCACTTTCTATTGGCGATGCTACTTTTATATTTCCTAAATCCTTATTTAATAAGGCCTCTGGACTTTCTTTCTCAGATGAAATAATAGTGTAATCAGATTTTGATTTAGTTTTGATTTCATGAAAACTAACAAGTCGGTAGATTAGCTCATTGCGTTTTACACCTTGCACAACCAAGAAACCCTTCTTTTTAAGCTGAGATAACGCAAGGGTAATTTCACGTCCTGTGTACTGAGGAATGGCCTCAACAATTTGTTTATGATTTGCTTGCTGCCCGTTGATAGCAATATATAACAAACAATCTTTCACTCTTTGCTTTAATTGTGTAAAGCGAGTACCAAAGTGATCTGCTAACTTTTCTTCCCATTTTATAATTTCACCATCTTGAAATGTTAATGTTAATCTTGTGTAATCAATCTGGCTTTCTAATTTAGGGGTTGTGAAATAGTAATTTTGCCAATTTTGAAAAATATCTTTTACCCCTTGTCCTTGTCGCTCACATAATCCCACACGGCGTAAAATATTATGAATAGTACCATTCCTACATTCTGAACGATTTCCCACAATAGCCTGTTGAATATCAACTAGCATAGTTCCTGCATTTTCAAAACAAATTTGATTTTGTGTTTTTACAATCTTCAAATGCCGACTATCATTAAAATAATCTGCATGAGCAATAGCATTGACTAAGGCTTCTCGTAATGATTTCGTAATTTCATTTTCTTCTGTCCGAGTGAGGTTATCAAGTTTAAAGTGGGTATCTTTTCCTAAAGAGGTCAATAGAGGAGCAATCTTCCAATAGAATTCAAGTAGATTTCCTTCCTCTATATCAAAGTCTGTAATACGTAAATCATAGCGACTGTTTTGTTCACTAGTTTCGTAATATTCAAAGAAAAAGTGTTTAAGGAAATTTTTGATAATATACCCCTTACCAAACAGAAGTAAGCCAGCAAAAGTAACTCCTTTTTGTCCTGTTTCAATATCCATTGCGATTGCGCCAATACGCTCCAATAGTTCCTCATCAGATAATAAAAGTAATGGTTCAGAAGCTTTTTGTGCTTTAAGCAAATTACGATATTTATTTAAGGTATCTAAATTTAGATAATTTAAGTCACTCTGAGGCAGAATTTTTCCGTCACGATTTTTACTCGTGGCATTTGAAATCATTGAACGTAGTTCCCCGTCATTTAATTTATGATCACCTGTTTTCAGACGAATGTAAGAACGACGAAGATCTTGATTCAAGTGAACTGGGCGATCGGTTTCTTCTGCTTTGGGTACATAAACCACAATAACTTGTTTATCTTTGATCGTAAAACAACGGACATTCCCATCAGATAATAAAGCAGCACTGACTTTTTCTTTACTGCGAGATTGAGTAAAAATAAGTTCTTGGATTTTTTCAGCATTATTGACACCTAGAATATGCAGCCCTTCTTTTTCTGATACACCAAGTATAATAAAACCGCCCGATTGGTTTGCAAAAGCAGAATAGGTTTCCCACATTGATTTAGGAATATCATTTTTAGCCTCTTTATACTCCAGCCACTCTTGCTCAGTATGTAGATTGCCAGAGACTAGCATTTGTTCAATATCAGCCCAACTTAGCATATTTTCCCTGCTATTTATTTCTTAATATACGCCATAATACTTCTTCTTTTTCAGCAATAACTTTTAAAAACTTGGCGATCTTTTGATAACCCTCAGCACTTGGCTCTCGACATTGCTTCACACAAAGGCTGGCAAATTGTCGCCATTGATCACCGATTTCGGTCATTTGTTGTGAGGCTTGTTTGAATTTTGGCTCTTGGCAGATTTCTGCCGCTTGCTCTAGGAAATAGGCATAAATATAACGAAAGCCTGCACCACCTGTGCCAATTTCTTCTTGCATTCGCACGATATGACCGAGAAATAATTTCTTGTATTTTTCACTTTGTTTGCTATGAGCAAATTTTTCAATTTGCTTTGCAAGAGAGCACATTCCACGCACGCCAACAAACCAAAGTGGTGCGAGCATTTGTTTGGCGTTTTTGCGAATGGCTTTGCGTAAAATTGTGGGTAAATCAAGTGCGGTCAAATTTGGCGAAGTTTTCCAATAATACATCAACCCTTTCGCTGCTAACGCCCCTTTGGCAAAACGCGCACGTTCTAAATCCTGTACAGAACAGCGTTGCACCTGCTCAAACACAGGATCGCTAATTAAATATTCGTTCTCCTGTTTGCCATAAACTAATAAGTTATGTGCATTAAAATGAAAACGCATTTCGGGCGGAAAATAAGGCAACCAAAACACCGAAGTTTGTAACCCCACCAGCTTTCCTTGCACCAAGGCGTTATCTAAAGCCTGTTGCCCTTGTTGCGCCGAACGAAAACGTTTTAACGCAAGTTTCCCTTTTAATATTTTTGACACTTTTTTAAGAATTGACCCCGGCGGCATTCGATAAGAAATTAACGGCATTCCGCCAATTTTAATTTGTGGAATATAAACAAAGGTCAATGCGGAAGCCAAGCCAAATACCATTGCTTCGTTGAAATCAACGCCTTGCGATTTGAGTAAAGTGGACATCACCCCACTTTCGCAATGGGCGGTGTGTTGGTGTTCAAAATTATGGTTCATTTGTAAAATTGATTTATAACACGGATTTTTTACTATTTAAAATGTATAATAATTTCTCCTATTTATATTACATCATCTTTAAGGAGTTTTCTCGTTATGAAAAAATTATTTATGTCAGGAATGTTATTTTTATCAACATTAATTTTAACTGGCTGTATGACTTTGCAAGCAGACCCTTCATTATTAAATAAAACAGAGCCTAATGCTCAACCTTTGGTAAAACAAGATTATACGGTTGAAGTTGATATGAATGATCGGCTTGCACGACAAGCTACAGCTGTTGGTATTGATAAATTAGTTTATGGCAGCTTAAAGACTGCATTAAAAAATGCAAATATTTTCACACCAAACGGAAAAGGTTATTATAAAATCCACGCACATATATTACAGGCAAATCAAGCAGCTTGGAGTATGAGAAGATTTCCTGGAACAATGGAAATTGAATATACTGTAACCGATCAAAATTCTAACCAAATTTTCACGAAGAAAATCTTTAACAAAGGGGAAAGTGATAAATTTTTCTTCTCTGGCTCTCAACGTCATACTCGTTCTCGTATCGTTACCGCATCAGATAACGTAAATCAATTTGTTGAAGCATTTAACGAAATGATGAAAAAACGTTCTAAGAAATAATTAATCATATTTGGGTGTTATCAGATTTCCTCTGGTAATGCCCAAATGTTATTTATGCTAATCCCAAATATTTCTGCATACTTTGCTAATTTTTTAATTGGTAGATTATTCCACACCTCTGGCCTAAAATGCCGTTTTATTTGCCATTGCCAAAAGCCGGTGGCTTGGGCGAGGGATTGTTCATCAAAACGGTATTTATACATTAAATAATACAGCACGGACTTTTCCCCTTTTTTAACCGCCTGCAATGCCTGTTCAGTCAGTTCATTTAAGGCATCAACGGCTTGGTGGGTAGCAAATTCTTCCGTTTGCCAGCCTGTGCTAGTGCTAGGCTGGTAATGCCCATTTTGCGTGGCATAGATGATCTTTTTTTGTCCGCGAAAAATGCGGCTATCATCTTGGGGAATTTCATTCAGCTCCATTCACCACCTCAAGCAGCATAAAACACGAAGAAAAACGACCGCTCTCTGGAATATAGCACAGCACTTTCTGCCCATTTTTGAGTGGGAAGGTGCGCATAAACTCTTCTAAAATAATGTAAATGGAAGCGGAGCCTGTGTTTCCTTTTTCGGCAAGGTTGGTAAACCATTTTCTTTCGGAATATCAAACTGAATGCGCTGTAAGCCTTCTGATAATTTATTACGGAAAAAGCCTGAAGAATAGTGCGGTAGAAAATAATCAATGTTTTCAGCGCTGAGTTGATATTTGGCGATTAAGCGCGATAAGGCTTTTTCCACTGTATAGCTAACGATATTTTCATTGAGCAATTTTACATCTTGTTTAATTGCCATTAGGCTGTGTTTGTCGCGGTATTCGTTATCCATCGCTTTCCAGCTAACAAACTTACCATTGTCGATTTCTGCGCCTGCGTACATACAAATAGGCATTTCATTGGCGTAAGAGATGAGATCGATCCAATGAATTTTAAAGCTAATGCCTGCTGGATTAGGACGGTGGCTTAGTTGTGCAGCCCCAGCACCGTCTGAAAGCATCCAGCGTAAAAAATCTTTTTCAAAGCCAATTTCTGGTTTTGCACTATCCAATTGTTTTTGATTTATTTCAGGGCGAAAATTTTCGCTACGCATCACGGCTGAAGCAGCTTCTGAAGCCACTGCGATGGCATTTTGATGCTCCCCTGTGCGAATGGCATTATAAGCGTGTTTCATCGCCGCCATTCCTGCCACGCAAACCCCTGCGGTGGTTAGCACTTCACAAGCTGGGGTATTAGGGATTAAGCCGTGTACCATCACCCCTTGCCCCGGCATAATTTGATCAGGGTAAGAGGTGCCGCAGGCTAAACAGTCAAGCTGCTGTATATCAAAGCCCTGTTCCACTAATTTTTCAATGGCACAGACTGCAAGTTCTGTACTGCTGTGCGTGGCTTGGCGTGTTTTCGGATCAAGGGCGTAATAGCGCGTGCGAATAGCATTAGAACGTAAAATCATATTACGGACACGGGAAGGCACATCGCCGACCATTCCCAACACGGCTTCCATTTGATCATTGCTAACGGGATCATTTGGCAAAAAACTTGCCACAGAATTAATATAAACCTCAGAAAGTTGCGACATCATTATTCTCCAGATGGTGCAGCAAAATAGCGTTTTTGGCGTTCAAGTTTTTCTTTTAATAAAGGTTTTAGCAAACGCTTAATTAGGGCAGAAATTGGCACAACGGTAATAATTAATAAGACTAAAAAAGCAATATAAACATACAGCACCGCTTGGCGTAAACGTGGCGAAATTTGACCGCACTTGAGTAATAACTTCCCCCATAAATAAAAACTGCGGTGTCCCACTTTTTCACTCATCATTAGTTTCTCATCAATTTGCACTGCGCCCATATGTTGAAATAGCGGTTGATCGAGTGAGGCATTTTTTGCTAATTTGTCTGCAAGTTCTCGACCAAATCGCTGCATATCGACAATATTTTCTTCACTAATGCCGGCGCTAGGTAACCATTCATAAGGACGCTTTTTGCCTGTAAACAGCCATAATGGCGTGGTGATAAAACTTGCCCACGCATTAGATTGATCGGTTTTAACAATATTGCCCACCAGCGTTGCGCCCGCTTGATGTAATAAGGCTTTGACTTTTTCTTGTGCCATTAACCACATATTACGACAGCCGATTAAGGTGATCACAGGCGTGTTGTGCAAGACTTGTTTACCTTGCTCACTTTGCAAAAACGCAGTAATGGGTTGAGAGGGGGAAAGAAACCAAACGCTATAGGCGATAATCACCAAATCATAGCGATCACGCTGTAATTGCGGTGGCTGAATTGGCGCAGGTTGTAAGTGAACACTTTCAGGAAAGGTATTAAAAAACGGGGTAAATTTCCACGGAAACGCATAATCTTGCTGCGGTTTCACCTGAAATTCTTCAATAATGATCTCTTGCTGTGTGCGTAATGGTTGTAGAAAATTTTCTACTAAACGAGAAAGTTGCCCTGTTTGTGAATAAGAAACCACAAGGATATGTTTAGGTGAATGCGTGTCCATAAAGTTAAATGCTAAAAAATGTGTGCCAATAAAATTCGGCGCGAAATTATAAATTTGATAATCTGATTGTCAAGCCAGCTAAAATGTTAAGTGCGGTGTAAAATTTCCAAATTTTCGACCGCACTTAAAGAAATGAATTAGCGAACAATATCGCCTTTTAAGGCAACACCACTCATTAAATTACCTGCGTGGCATTCGTATTGTGTTGTGCTGCGATAAGGGTGTTTCTTATAGAAACTGATGATATTACCCACTTTGGTTGCACCGCGTTTTTTCGCTGTATCTTGGAATTGTTTCACTACAGTTAGGAACGCCCATTGACAAGATTTTTCATCGCTCTTATTTGCCGCATTGGTTTTACGATTACTCACTAACCCCGCTTTGACAACTTTACCTGGCGCAGGTTTGCCAAAATAAAGTTTAATTTTTGGATCTAACACTTCTTTTGCTTCAGGAGAATTTAATGCTTCTTGAATAGAGTAATAATGGGTGGTATCTCTAGGGGCGCAAGCAGCAAGTAATACAGTGGCGAATGCAAGCATAACTTTTACTGAATTTTTCATAGTCTTTCCTTATTTTACAAAAGTTAAATAAATGAGATGAAAACTCCTTTCCATATCATTTTTTCCATTTGATAATTTAGCTTAAATTAAGGTAAACTTCCACCATATTTTTATCCAAATAAATAGCAGGGAGTTTTACAATGAAAAAATTATTAGCTATTAGTTTATTAGTAAGCACATTAGGTGGTTGTGCAGCTGGGATTGATGATGCTAGTCCAGTACAATTAGCTCACCTTAAACAACCATTATGTGTGACAGGAAATTTACAAAGAGCGCCTGAAGATTTTTCTGATTCTATTTTGGCTAGTCTAAAAAAACGTGGTATTCAAGCACATTTTTGCAAAATCTAATGAGCTTGCAGGCTGTGCCTCTACTTTAAAGTAAATGTTCGTGGTTAACCGCGCTATTATTGCTCGCGCACGTTTCACCGTTGTACAGGATAAACAAGTGATTGGAGCAGTTACATACAAAAGACGTGGCGATGAAGTGGATCGTGTAAAACAAGTTGGCCTACAAGGCCAAACCGATCTGATGATTAATGAATTATTCCAATAATTTCAATGAATACTGCAATTTGTCAGTTTAATTTTCCTTGCGTGGCTGGAAAGTGATTACTAACCGTGAACTTTCTCGCCAAGATTGGCAATTAGGCGAAGCTCATTGGGCGAAGAATAGCCATTTATGGCAGCCTTTTGCACCTAAGTTAGCCTTTCTTCCTCCTTTAAAACGGCGACGTTTAAGTGAGTTGGCTCGCTTATTTTTTGAGGCTGCTTGGGATCTTATGGAAGAACAGCCTAATATCCCTGTGGTTTATGCCTCTGCCAATAGCGAAATCAATCGAAACTTTGCCCTTTGGCATAGTCTTTTAACAGAGGGTGATGTTTCGCCGACTTCATTCAATTTATCTGTGCATAATGCACTGGTGGGGCAATGGTCGGAAATGCGCCAAGTCAAAGCAGAAACCACGGCAATTATGGCACAACAAGATAATTTGGAATTGGCATTGCTTGAGGCTTATTTATTGTTGCAAGAAGGGCAAGAACGCGTACTTGTGGTGGTAGCAGAATCCCCATTGGCAGAACAATATAATGCCGAACCTGTGGTGCGTCAGTCTTTTGGTTATGCGTTAGCCTTAGTAGTAGAAAAAGGCAACCAATATCAACTTAGCTTACATTGTGCTGAAGAAAGTGGCGATCTTGCCGAAAAATGTAGCGATAATGCGTTATTTTGGGTGCAGCAACAATATGTAGACCAATCTCAGTGGCAAACCCCAAGTTCGCGTGGAGATATTTGGTTATGGCAGAAAAATTAGATTGGCTACGCCGTTTTCTTGCCACTGCCATAGGATTCGCTTTTTGGGGCGTGGCAGGAACGTTATTGCAACTAGTGTTATACCCTTATGCACGCCACCCACAAAACTTAGCTACGCAATTAAAAGTACGCCGCTTTGTTGGAAAAAATTTGGCATTATTTTTGTGCGTTTTACTGTTTGGAGTGGCGTGCTAGAAGTCAAATATCAAGGTTTTGAAAAATTAGGGCGCGCCGGGCAATTAGTTATCGCCAATCACCCTTCTTTGCTTGATGTTGTATTAATCTTAGCGAAAACGCCAGAGCTAAATTGCATTGTGAAACAAGATTTATTGCATAATCCGACAATGCGAAACCAAATTTTGGCTTGTGGATTTTTGCCGAATACGGAATCCCTTGAACTGTTAGAACAATGCGATAACGTGCTGAAAGAACAGGCAATTTTGCTTTTTCCTGAGGGAACAAGAACAGGTTGGGACGGTGTGGTGAAACTTAACCGTGGTGCGGTATCTATTGGTTTGCGTAGCGCAAAAGTGATTACTCCCGTGGTGATCAAAATGCATCCGCTGAATTTCAAAAAGGGGCAACCTTGGTATCAATTACCTAAAAGCCGCATTACTTATGAGCTCTCTGTGGGAGAGGACATTGATCCACAAGCTTGGCTTGCTGAAAAACCCTTACCGTTGGCAGCACGCCGCTTAACACAATATTTAAACGATTATTTTAATTCTCAAACTCAACAAAAAGGATAAATAAAATGGAATTAGAACAACAACTTAAAAATATCATTATCGAAAGTTTAGCATTGGAAGACATCAGCCCAGAAGATATTGAAAATGATACATTGCTGTTTAGCGATGAGGGCTTAGGGCTAGATTCTGTTGATGCGCTAGAACTCGGCTTAGCAGTACAAAAAGCCTTTAATTTACAATTAGATAGTGAACAGCACGCATTGCGTGATCACTTTACTAATGTCAATAC
Source organism: Avibacterium endocarditidis (assembly GCF_002921145.1). Classification (GTDB taxonomy): domain Bacteria; phylum Pseudomonadota; class Gammaproteobacteria; order Enterobacterales; family Pasteurellaceae; genus Avibacterium; species Avibacterium endocarditidis. Next base: position 2,979 of record NZ_PQVI01000144.1, on the reverse strand, counting down.
TTTAGCCGCCTTTATTCGCTCACAACAAGGTTAATGACGATGATGACAGAACAACAAATCCAAGATTTGCTTTCTGAAGCCTTGGTATCTTTATTTGAAATTGATCCCAATAAAATTACACCAGAAACGAATCTTTATGAAGATCTAGAAATTGATAGCATTGACGCCATTGATTTAATTGACTACATCAAACGCAACACAGGATACAAAGTGAAACCTGAAGATTTCCGCAATGTGCGTACGGTAAATGATGTGGTGCAAGCGGTGTTAAAAATGAGCCAAGAAGCCCAACAAGCCACAGACGACTCTTAGAATGCCTAATTACACGGAACATAGTCTTATCGCCACTCAGCCCGATTGGCGCTATGGCGATTTTGCTTACAAAGCCCTACAAATGGCGCAAGCGTTTAAGCAGCAAAAGGTGAAATCCATTGCGGTTTGGTTAGAAGACGGCGCAAATCTTGCCTGCACCTTGCTTGCTGCTTGGCAGGCTGATGTACGCGTGCTTTTTCCACCCAATTTAACCCAAGAAAGCCGTGAATGGGTTGCACAGCACGCTCAGTTCTGGCTGTGTGATAATGACGCTGAACTTTCACCTTGTATGGCGTTTAAGGATTTTGGTGGCGATCAGCAGGTACAAAAGTACAAAAACACAAAAACAAGAAAATTTTGCACCGCACTTTGATCGTAACGCACAAACAGAAATTTGGCTGAAAACCTCTGGTAGCACAGGGGAAGCAAAAACCATTGTGAAAACTGCTCAACAAATGTGGCGAAGTGCGCAAGTGTTAGCAGAGGCTCTGCCTTTCCCAGCGGATAATCACTGGCATGCCATTAGCACGGTGAGCATTCAGCACGTTTATGGCTTAACCGTGCATATTATGATGTCGTTAGCACTTGGGTGGCAAATTGGGCGTAAGCAATTGTTTTATCCTGAGTGTATCAAGTCAGCACTTAACCAATCAGAAAATGCCGTGTTGGTGAGTAGCCCTGCGATGTTATCAAGTATTGCTTGGGACACAATGGCAATGCAAAAAAATCTGCGTGGTATTGTTTCTTCAGGTGGCGCATTGGCTGAAGATGTTTCAACTCAAATCCGTGCAGCAACTCACGCCCCTGTGGTAGAAATTTACGGCAGTACGGAAACAGGCCCAATTGCAATCCGTGATGATATTCATCTTTGGCAAAGATTGCCAAATAGCCAGCTTGGGCAAGATGAACAAGATGCCTTATGGATTGAAGCAGACTGGATTTCAGGACGCGAGCAAACCGCAGATGTAGTGGAATTTGAAGGCTCAGGCTTTCGTTTACTTGGACGTTGTGATCGCATTGTGAAAATTGGTGATAAACGTACATCTTTAGTGAGCATTGAACGCCAGTTATTACAACATCCTTTTGTGGAAGATTGTTATATCGCACGCCACCCCGAGCAAAATCGCTTAGCTGCGTGGGTGGGATTAACGGAAGCAGGCATTAATGCTTTCCGTGAACAAGGTCGCCGTGCATTAATTGCTGAGCTGAAACAAGCTGTTGCTGCAAATCAAGATAAATCCGCCATTCCACGTTTTTGGCGTTTTACTGATAAATTGCCGCGCAATAGTCAATCGAAAATTAATAAATTAGCCTTTAATCAGGTTTGTGTGGAAAGCGTGCTTGATCCTATTTGGTATAGGCCTGAGCATGATGGCAATCAATATGTGATCAAAGGCAAAGTGCCGTTGGAATTGCGTTTCTTAAAAGATCATTTTGCTGAATTTCCCTTAGTGCCGGGCGTGATTGAGTTACAATGGATCAGCGAAAAAATGCAGGATTTTTTAGGTAGAGATCTAATTTTTCGAGCATTGATCGTTTGAAGTTCCAGCATTTTTTACGTCCAAATGATGAATTTGAACTCACGCTTAGTTGGCAGCCTGAAAAGCGGCGGATCGCATTCCAGCTTAAAGTCGCCGAAGAAACCTGCTGTAGCGGTGCGGCACTTTTAACGGAATAACATAATGAAAGCCTTAACTTCCGTTCTTATCACCTTATTCCTTGCAGTAAGTGCGGTGGCTTTTCCCATTGTTTTTTGGTGGCAAGGGGCAAATAGCCCCATTTTGTTTTATCTACCGTGGATAATGGCGGCATTATGGGCGGTGAAAGGGCTGCTACAAAAGCCCTCACCGCAGCGTTATTTCTCTTTTTGCCTAGCATTAATTTTAGTGGTAATCGCAGGCACTCGCACCTTAGTAGGAATGTTTTGGTATCCCGTGATTATCAATGGATTAATGCTCACCTTATTTGCAAGCAGCCTATGGCAATCGCAAACTTTTGTAGAGCGTTTAGCCCGCTTGCAAGAACCGAATTTAACGGCAGAAGGTGTGCGTTACACCCGAACCGTAACCCAAGTATGGTGCGTTGTGTTTATTATCAATATCGTGATTACAAGCGCACTAATACTCGGGCAATATTATGATTATTGGGCATTATATTCAGGGGTGATTTCCTATGTGTTCATTGGTTTAGTGATGGGCATTGAATGGATCATTCGACAACAAAGTAAAAAAAACATCATGCAAATTAATTTTTCAGCAATGAAGGACATCACCTTAAATCCTTCTTGGTCAAAACAAGATTTTACCTCTCGTGCGTGGCAAATTAGTCAGCAATTACAGCAGCAACAGATACATAGCCTAGGTTTATGGCTTGATGATGCGGCACAAATGGCGTGTATGTTGCTGGCGTGTTTTCAGGCAAAAGTGCGCGTGTTATTGCCGCCAAATTTATTGGCGGAAAACCAACAATGGCTAGCACAAGAAAATGCGATGTTGATGGATAATGAATGCTTTGCCACCTTTGGTTTAGCACAACAAATTAACGATGAAACTTTAGCCCAGCCTTTAATCGATCCCCATTGTCAAAGTGAAATTTGGCTTAAAACCTCAGGTAGCAGTGGTGAGCCAAAAATTTTAGTTAAAACCGCAGAAAAAATGTGGCAAGAGG
>NZ_PQVI01000143.1 GCF_002921145.1 Avibacterium endocarditidis | reverse complement strand
TTGGTGTGCGTAGGGGTTAAATGGTGGACGGGGAAATCCTACCCTGCTGCGCATTAGTGGCTGGCGTGGAATAAAGTAATTTGGAGGGACGAACGCCCGTCCACACGCCGGGGATCAAAATCGGTTATCTTCCACAAGAACCAAAACTTGATCCGCAACAAACCGTGCGTGAAGCGGTAGAAGAAGCCGTGGCGGAAGTGAAAACCGCGTTAAATCGTTTAGATGAAGTCTATGGGCTTTATGCCGATCCTGATGCGGATTTTGATAAACTTGCCGCCGAGCAAGCCAAGTTAGAAGCCATTATCCAAGCGCACGATGGACATAATCTTGAAAACCAACTTGAACGTGCTGCTGATGCCTTGCGTCTGCCTGATTGGGACGCCAAAATCGAGCATCTTTCAGGGGGCGAACGCCGCCGTGTGGCACTTTGCCGCTTATTGCTCGAAAAACCAGATATGCTCTTATTAGATGAGCCAACCAACCACTTAGATGCCGAATCCGTAGCTTGGTTAGAGCGTTTCTTACACGATTATGAAGGCACAGTAGTTGCCATTACCCACGACCGTTACTTCCTAGATAATGTAGCTGGCTGGATCTTAGAGCTTGACCGTGGTGAAGGCATTCCTTGGGAGGGCAACTATTCTTCTTGGTTAGAACAAAAAGAAAAACGCTTAGCTCAAGAAGCCGCAGCTGAATCAGCTCGCCAAAAATCCATTGAAAAAGAATTAGAATGGGTTCGCCAAAATCCAAAAGGCCGTCAAGCGAAGAGCAAGGCGCGTATGGCTCGCTTTGAAGAGTTAAACAGCGGTGAATACCAAAAACGTAATGAAACCAATGAGTTATTTATTCCACCTGGCCCACGCTTAGGGGATAAAGTGATCGAAGTGAGCAATTTGAGTAAATCCTATGGCGATCGCACTTTGATTGATGATTTATCTTTCAGCATTCCAAAAGGCGCGATTGTGGGCATCATCGGCGCGAACGGCGCAGGAAAATCTACCCTTTTCCGTATGCTTTCAGGGCAAGAGCAGCCAGATAACGGTAGCATCACCCTTGGTGATACTGTGGTGCTTTCTTCCGTGGATCAGTTCCGTGATGAAATGGACGACAGCAAAACCGTATGGGAAGAAGTTTCACACGGGCAAGATATTTTGCGTATTGGCAACTTTGAAATCCCAAGCCGTGCTTATGTCGGACGCTTCAACTTCAAAGGTGTAGATCAACAAAAACGCGTGGGTGAGCTTTCAGGTGGGGAACGTGGACGCTTGCATTTAGCCAAGTTATTGCAAGCAGGCGGTAACGTGCTGTTATTAGACGAACCGACCAACGATCTTGACGTGGAAACCTTGCGCGCCTTAGAAAATGCGATCTTAGAATTCCCTGGCTGTGCGATGGTAATTTCCCACGACCGCTGGTTCTTAGACCGTATCGCGACCCATATTTTGGATTACGGCGATGAAGGCAAAGTCACCTTCTATGAAGGTAACTTCTCAGACTATGAAGAATGGAAGAAGAAAACCTTCGGCGCTGATGCTGTGCAACCCCATCGTATTAAATACAAACGGATTGCGAAATAATTGCATTAAAAAAGGCGAAATGGGGATTTCGCATTTTTCTTTGAAATCAAAATTCTTCATTAATGAAAAACTTTGTTATATGCAATATAAAATTGTAGGTAGCTGTCAATTGCAAATTTAAATATATCGCAAGCCACCTCATGTATACGTCTTCCTTGCATACTTTTGAGCAGTGTCTCCCCTACTCCCACTCAATCGTCGCAGGTGGTTTTCCGCTGACGTCATAAACTACGCGGGAGATGCCGTCTACTTCGTTGATGATGCGGTTGGAGATTTTGCCGAGTAGGTCATAAGGCAGGTGTGCCCAATGTGCAGTCATAAAATCAATGGTTTCTACGGCACGCAGGGAAACAACCCAGTCGTATTTGCGGCCATCGCCCATTACGCCTACGGATTTTACTGGTAGGAACACGGTGAAGGCTTGGCTAACTTTGTAATACCAACCTGAATTATAAAGCTCTTCAATAAAGATAGCATCGGCACGGCGGAGTAAGTCGCAGTATTCTTTTTTGATTTCACCGAGAACACGCACGCCTAAGCCAGGGCCGGGGAATGGGTGGCGGTTGAGCATTTCTGCTGGAAGCCCGAGGGCTAAGCCGATTTTACGCACTTCATCTTTAAACAATTCGCGTAATGGCTCTACCAAACCCAGTTTCATATAATCTGGCAATCCGCCCACGTTGTGGTGAGATTTGATCACGTGCGCTTTGCCCGTTTTGCTCGCCGCAGATTCGATCACATCAGGATAAATTGTGCCTTGTGCTAACCATTTGACGCTACTGAGTTTTTTCGATTCGTCATCAAACACATCAACGAACACTTTACCGATCATTTTGCGTTTTGCTTCTGGATCTGAAATGCCTTTTAAGGCGTTTAAGAAACGATCTTCGGCGTCCACTCGAATGATGTTTAAGCCGAATTTATCGCCAAACATTTCCATCACTTGATCGGCTTCGTTTAAGCGTAATAAGCCGTTGTCCACAAAAACGCAGTGTAGGTTTTTGCCGATAGCTCGATGTAATAATAAAGCAGTAACGGAAGAGTCCACGCCGCCTGATAAACCTAAAATCACTTCGTCATCGCCCACTTGCGCTTTAATGCGAGCCACGGCATCTTCAATGATATTTTCTGGTGTCCAGTTGCGTTCACAACCACAAATGCTCACCACAAAATTGGTTAAAAGGGCTAAGCCACTTTTGGTGTGGGTAACTTCTGGGTGGAATTGTACGCCGTAGAAATGATGGCTCTCATCAGACATCGCTGCAATCGGGCAAGTTGGCGTTGTTCCTGTGATTTGAAAGTGCGGTGGTAATTGAGTTACTTTATCGCCGTGGCTCATCCAAACATCGAGTTTGTGTTCGCCGTCATCTAAACTAGCGAAAAGTGCGGTTGGATTTTGTAAAGAAACGGAAGCATAACCAAATTCACGATGGTCAGAAGTTTCCGTTAAACCGCCTAACTGCATTGCCATTGTCTGCATTCCGTAACAAATTCCTAGCACTGGCACGCCAGCGTTAAACACATATTCAGGCGCGCGCGGGCTGTTTTCTTCCGTGGTGCTTTCCGGCCCACCAGAAAGAATAATCCCTGTTGGGTTAAATTCACGAATTTGTTCCTCTGTTACGTCCCAAGCCCACAGCTCACAATACACCCCAATTTCCCGCACACGACGGGCGATAAGCTGGGTATATTGCGAACCAAAGTCTAAGATTAAAATTTTGTGATTGTGGATGTTGTTCATTTTTATATCGCTATTTTTTTACTTTTAAAGGAAATATGTAAGCATTTCTTAAATTTGAATTTTTATCGGGTTGACGGTTTTTAACAATACTGCCACTCAACTCAACAATCCCCTTGTAAATATAAGTATTAGGTGCTTCATTCTCAAATAAATGTACTTCAACTCCATTCTCTTTTGATTCAGCAAGGGTTTTATTTTTGTCTATTAAGTTCTTGATCTCCTTCTAACCCCATTCCAGTATAATAGAAAATATCATTTTCCCATCTATCTCTATAGATCTCCTTGCCATATGTTTTTGTAATTAATACAAGAGTATTAGTTGTATTTGACTTTCTCATTCCACCTTGTGGAGCACATTTAAAAATATGGCATAATTCTTCGTTAGTAAATTTGTTATCTACTTTTAGATTTTTCATATCATTAACCCATTCTATAATTCGGCGCTTCTTTGGTAATGGTAACATCGTGGACGTGGCTTTCTTTGATGCCAGCACCGCTGATGCGTACGAATTGCGCTTTAGTGCGCAGATCTTCAATGGTCGCGCAGCCTGTTAAGCCCATACAAGAACGTAAACCGCCCATTTGTTGGTGGATAATTTCTTTTAAATAGCCTTTATATGGAATGCGTCCCTCAATGCCTTCTGGCACCAGTTTATCGGCGGCGTTATCGCTTTGGAAATAGCGGTCGGACGAGCCTTTGCTCATTGCGCCTAAGGATCCCATTCCACGGTAAGATTTAAAGGCACGTCCTTGGAATAATTCGATTTCCCCCGGTGCTTCTTCTGTGCCTGCGAACATTGAACCCACCATTACGCAACTTGCGCCAGCGGCAATAGCTTTGGCAATGTCGCCGGAATAACGGATACCGCCGTCAGCAATAACAGGAATGCCGCGATCTTTTAAGGCTTCGGCCGCATCGGCGATAGCAGTGATTTGCGGTACACCTACGCCTGTTACAATACGCGTGGTACAAATTGAGCCAGGGCCGATACCAATTTTCACCGCACTTGCACCAGCATCAGCAAGGGCAATCGCGCCTTCTGCTGTCGCCACATTGCCTGCAATAATTGGCAAATCAGGATATTTCGCGCGAGTTTCACGCACACGTTGCAACACGCCTTCGGAATGTCCGTGGGAAGAGTCAATTAACAACACGTCCACGCCAGCTTGCACAAGGGCTTCGATACGTTCTTCATTACCTGTGCCAGCACCTACTGCCGCGCCCACGCGTAAACGACCGAATTCATCTTTACAAGCGTTAGGTTTTTGTTCGGTTTTTTGGAAGTCTTTTAAGGTGATCATTCCTTTTAATTTGAAATCATCATTCACTACTAGCACTTTTTCTACACGGTGTGCGTGCATTAGGCTGAAAATTTCTTGGCTAGATGCGCCTTCTTTTACGGTAACTAAGCGATCTTTGGGCGTCATCAGATCCGCAACGGTTTTATTCATATCTTTCACAAAACGCGTATCGCGCCCTGTGATAATGCCTTCTAACGCGCCTTGGCTGCTCACCACAGGGAAGCTTGCAAAACCATTTTTCTTCACGATTTCCGCTAATTCGCCAATGGTTAAATCTGGGGTAACTGTGATAGGATCGGAAACAATGCCGCTTTCAAATTTTTTCACTTTACGCACGCGATCCGCTTGGCGTTCAATGCTCATATTTTTATGAATGAAACCAATACCGCCTTCTTGCGCAAGGGAGATGGCAAGTTTCGCTTCGGTAACGGTATCCATTGCGGCAGAAAGCATTGGGATATTTAAACGAATGGTTTTGGTTAATTGCGTGGATAAATCGGCAGTGTTTGGTAGCACGGTGGAATGTGCTGGAACGAGAAGGACATCATCAAACGTGAGGGCTTCTTTTAATACGCGTAGCATAGCAATATTCTCTCTGTAGAAGGGAAAATCCCTAAGGTTAATATGAAAAAAGGGTAAAAAATATTGCGGCGAGATTATACAGAGTTTATGCTGATTTGGGAATGGCAAACCGCAAATATTTTTTGTATTTAAAAAAATTCGCTACTTCTATTTTATAAAAGGAAAGAAAAAGAAATGTTTGAGCTTTTAACCTTGTTGGCAGACGGCAAGAAAAATTCTCGCCAAAATTTGACCGCACTTTTACATTGTGATGAAACGCAACTCAATGCTCATATTCAGGCGCTAAGCGAACAGGGCATAAAATTTGAACTAAACGGTGATGAAATCCAGCTCAAGCCAGAATTGCCCTTGCTTTCGGCGGAGAAAATAGAGCTACGTCTTGCGCCTTACCCCGTGCTGGTCAAACCTGTGATTCATTCCACAAATCAATTTTTATTAGAACAGATTGAGCAGCTAGAAAAAGGGCAGCTTTGCTTGGCAGAATATCAATACGCAGGGCGTGGGCGGCGAGGGCGTGATTGGCTTTCGCCCTTTGCTGGGCAGATTATTCTTAGCTCCTACTGGACATTTCCACCGCATATTTCGCTGAATGGGCTGAGTTTAGTTATCGGCATTGCCATTGCAGAAACCTTGCAAGCCTTTGGCGCGCAAAGCATCGGGTTAAAATGGCCGAATGATGTGTTATTGCAAGGGCGAAAGCTGGCGGGAGTGCTGGTGGAAATTGCTAATCGTAAGAATGGCTTGCTGAATTTGATTATTGGCATTGGCATTAACCTTGCCTTGCCGAAGCAGGCTAATATTAATCAACCTTGGGCAGAATTACGAGAAATTCTACCGCACTTTGATCGCGATGAAATCATCATCGCGCTAGTGCAGCGACTTTATCATTATCTCGATCTCTTTGAACAAAAAGGAATGGTATTTTTTTCATTCACGCTGGGCGGAATGGGATGCTTTTCTTAATCAGCCCGTGAGCTTAATCAGCGAAAATGCGAGCCAACACGGCATTGAGCGTGGCATAGACAGCGAAGGCTACCTGTTATTAGAAACGGAACAGGGCCTTGTGCGATTTAATGGCGGCGAAGTGTCGCTACGGCGAAAAGCGTAAAAGCCGAAAGATAAAATAAAAGGGGAAGGCTGTTTATGCTTCCCTTATTTTTCAAATATCGTTAAATCACCTTTTGCGCTTTCGTTAAATCACCTTTTGTACAAGGGCTGAAATATCTTCTGCAAAACGTTCTTGCGCTGCCATTTGCTCAATTTGTTGCGGTGAATATTTCTTGCCGTTATACACCACCACAATGCTCACATCGTCAGGTTGCAGAAAATGGCTCGTGCCGAATTCAGTATAACGGGTTGCACCAATGCTAATGATCGCTTGTGTTGGATAATTGGCTTTTTTCAGCAAATCAGCGATATGATTCATCGGGCCGAAATCAGGCTGATTATTCATTTGTCCCACAATCCAATCAAGCAATTTTTGATGAAAATAGCTGTATCCTAAAGCGGGGCTATCCACGCCATAAGCATTCATTTCGCCATCACGCTTATGAAAGCAAGCAATGCGATAATCATCAATTTCACTGCCTAAGTCAAAGGACGTAAGCGGAATTGTTGTCGCCGCCAAGCCCTTGGTTTCCTCGCCCCAGTTTTTCTTTTCACAAATTTTATTGGCATTAGGACGGCGGATCGAACAATCGTTATAAGCCGCAAAGGCGTAAGGCAAAAGTGCGGTAACTTTTTTCGCCAGAATATTGCACTTCACACAACAGAGCGATTTCAGGCTCAATCTGTAAATTATCCGCTCCCGCTTGCGGAAAACGAATATATTCGGCACTTAACGGATTGACCGCCAAAAAGTCATAGTCACCTAAGTTTTCTGCAGGCACATAAAAGGAAAATCGCTTTGGGCTGGTGGGTTTCTGCCGTTTTCACTTGGGCAAAATCCTTTGCCTCACCCGCTTGTTCCAAATGCCCTGCAAAATTGCCTGCCACGCCAAGGCCGATAACATTTTTTATCATTTTCTTGCTCCTTTTATCTTGATGACATATTCAAATCCTACAAGGTTATAAGGAATTTTCAAGGGGAAATTTCAGGGAGGAAATGATCTATTATTTTGATAAAATAAAAGCGAGAAACTCTCGCTTTTATCTTTTAAATTAGGCAGTTAAATCTTTAATTTGCGTTGTTGGCGCGTTGTTCATTACTGATTTCACCCCATTTTTGCCCCTTCTTGAGAAGCATAATATTGGCTGCGTCCGATTTCTTGATGATTTTTAGCTTTCAATACGAAATAAGGTTTCTCATTTTTCGCCACGCGGAACTCAAAATTCGCCTCATCGCTACCATTTTTTTGCACAGATTCAATGCCATTTAGCGCAGACGCTTTGGTTTTATATAATTCACTGGTCAAGATAATTTGCGAGTTTGCCGCATAAAGGTTAAACATAAATTGACCATCACTTGCTTTTTTCAATTCATACCAGCCTAAAGCCATACTATTTTCCTTCTTAATGAATCGTGGGATATTCCACCAGTTCATCATAAGCTTTTTTCTGTTTTTTCAATGGATTTATTAGAGTACCTTAATGACCTTAACTCAACTAACTAGACCCTATTACTAAAACTAAAAGAAAGAGAAACAAATTCAAGTTTATATCCTATAAAGCGCTAGGAATATAAAATTAAAAAGCAGAACTTTTATCCTATATCTCTCATTCTATTTAGCTGTATCACTTCAAACTACGAATTTTATTAATCACATTGCTGCTCGAAAAGCCGTTTTCGAAGTTTAGCACTTTGACCTCACCGCCGTTGGCGATAACTTCTTTGCCGCCTGCGATTTCTTCTGGTTTGTAATCACCGCCTTTGACTAACAGATCAGGCAACACTTCGCTGATTAAACGTTGCGGAGTATCTTCGCTAAATTCCACTACCCAATCTACTGCGGCAAGCCCTGCAAGTACAGCCATTCTGGCTTCCAGTGGGTTGATTGGGCGGCTTTCGCCTTTTAAGCGTTTCACGGAAGCATCGCTGTTTACTGCGACAATTAAACGATCGCCGAGCTTGCGGGCGTTATCTAGATAAGAAACGTGGCCGGGGTGAATAATATCAAACACGCCGTTGGTCATTACGATTTTTTCACCGCGCTGCTTGGCTTGCGCCACCGCTTCTTTAAGTTGTTGTTCGTTCATCACGCCAAAGCCAGTGGTTGTGCGTCCGTGAATGGCGTTTTCTAATTCTACGTTCGACACCGTAGAAGTCCCTAATTTACCCACCACAATGCCTGCGGCAACATTGGCTAAATAGCAGGATTCTTCAAAGCTGCGGCCATCTGCCAATGCCGTTGCTAACACGCTGATCACCGTATCCCCAGCACCGGTTACATCAAACACTTCTTTCGCTTCTGTTGGCAGGTGGAATGGTGGTTGATCTGGGCGGAGTAGGGTCATTCCTTTTTCTGAGCGAGTAACCAATAAGGCACTTAATTCAATATCTCGGATTAATTTTAAGCCTTTTTCCACAATGTCATCTTCGCTATGGCATTTGCCTACCACCGCTTCAAATTCTGACATATTTGGGGTTAATAGAGTTGCACCGCGGTAGCGTTCAAAATCGGTGCCTTTTGGATCAATTAGCACTGGCACGTTGGCTTGGCGGGCAATTTGGATCATTGCTTGTACTTGATTAAGTGTGCCTTTGCCATAATCAGAAAGGATCAAAGCGCCGAAATTTTGCACCGCACTTTGTAATTTTGCTAATAATGAATCGCTTTCTACGTTATGAAAATCTTCTTCAAAATCAAGGCGTAATAATTGCTGATGACGAGAAAGTACGCGTAATTTGGTGATGGTTGGGTGGCTGGCTAATTGCACGAAATTGCAATCAATGTTTTGCTTTTCTAACATTGTTGAAAGCGCCGAGCCTGCCTCATCTTGCCCTGTTAAACCGAGTAATTGCACTGGCACATTGAGCGAAGCAATATTCATTGCCACGTTTGCCGCACCACCTGCGCGCTCTTCATTTTCTTGCACACGCACCACTGGCACAGGGGCTTCAGGGGAGATGCGATTAGTTGCACCAAACCAGTAGCGATCTAACATCACATCGCCAAGAACAAGCACTTTCGCTTGTTGAAATTGAGTAGAATATTGCGCCATTTTGACCTCATTCTTTTCCATTAAATGACAAATTTTTGCAGATTTTACCATAGGATAAATGCTATTTACTAAAATTTCCGCTAAACTACCGCTTTGATTAAACCAATTTTAACGAACAGCTTTCTTTTAGTTATGGCAAATTCATCACTTCCAAGATTTCAACGTGCATTTCTCGCCCCAAAATATTGGGGATTTTGGATTGGTTTAGCCATTTGGCGGCTCATTCTTTTCTTGCCTTATCCCCTTTTGTTAAAGATAGGGAATGGATTAGGCTGGCTATTTTCTAAGTTAAGCGTTGGCAAGCGGCGAATGAAAATCGCTAAGCGAAATCTTACTCTTTGTTTCCCTGATTATAGCGAACAGAAAATTGATGACATTGCGCAGGCTAATGTGAAAGCCACGGGAATGGCGATTATTGAAACAGGAATGGCGTGGTTTTGGTCGGATAAACGGATCAAAAAATGGTCGAAGGTGGAAGGCATTGAATACCTAAAAACCTACCAAAAAGACGGCGTGATTCTAACGGGCGTGCATTTTCTTACCCTTGAGCTAGGGGCAAGAATTTTAGGGCTTTACACCCCCGGCATTGGGGTTTATCGCCCAAACGATAATCCACTAATGGATTGGCTGCAAACTTGGGGACGACTACGCTCTAACAAAGATATGCTTGATCGCAAAGATTTACGCAATATGATCAAAGCATTACGCCGTGGTGAAATTATTTGGTATGCGCCCGATCACGATTACGGGCGGAAAAATGCTGTTTTTGTGCCTTTCTTCGCGGTGAAAGATGCTTCCACCACAACGGGCAGTTATTATTTATTGAAATCTTCCCCAAATAGCAAAGTGATTCCTTTTGCGCCATTACGCAACGCGGACGGCTCAGGCTACACCGTGAAAGTATCCGCCCCCGTAGATTTTTCTGATGTCAATACTGAAATTGACATTGCCACTCGAATGAATCAAGTGGTTGAACAAGAAATCTTGCAAGGCGTGGAACAATATATGTGGCTGCACCGGCGTTTCAAAACCCGTCCAAATGAAAGTGATCCAAGTTTGTATGATTAGAAAATAAAAGGGTGAAATAATGTTTTCACCCTTTTTCATAGACATTACCCATTAAAGTGCGGTGGGATTTTCAGAAGTTTTTATACCTTAAAGAACGGTTTCTTCCAACTCATCAGCCATTGCAGAAAGGATTTCTCGGGAAAGAATGGCGAGTGAGCGGTAGAAAGGAAGATTGGCTTGTGTTTCCACAGCGGATAAAAATTTGCTTGCACAAGGTAGAAGAAACTCGGCGAATAAGGTTTTTTGGGCCTCTGTGGAATCAAGATTGTCTTCAATCCAAGAGGCGGTGAGAAAAATGAGAGGAAAACCCACCGCACTTTGTTCTACCTCAGGCATTCCTCGCTCTTGACGAAAGGCAAGAAAATCCGCGGGATCAATGTCATAAGTTGCAAGATCGGTTTTCACTAAGGGATTTTCGCCACCAAATAAGCGTTGGTATTCTTGATCGAGCAAGGCTAAGTCGATCTTCATTTGCAATGCGGCTAACGCTTGCTCGCTTTGCTTATCGGTTTCCAATGCCCAAAGGGCATTGAGCGGTTGTTGGTGTAACCAAGCAAAGACATTTTGCAAGGTGGCATCTTGCGGTGAGCGGTAAAACAGATTGCCGAATAAGCGGCTAATAAGAGAAAAATGGTTCAGGCTGTTTTCGTTGCTCATTATGGGGTTTCCTTACTGTTTGAGATTTCTTTTGCGGATAAAAGTGCGGTCAAATTTTGCGTTGTAATTTTCGCGGCGTCATCAAGCATTTGCTGGCGCGTCTTGTCATCAATAATATGAATATCGCCAAAGAATTTATGCTGAATATCGGTAATACCACAAAATTAAATAAGCCGTCCACCAAGCAATCACGCAAGGATTTATCAATGCCAAGCTGTTGATATTTCTCAACATTACTGCCAATGGTGATAAACTGTTGCATTTTTTGCCTTGCAATAAGCCGACAGATTGTCCGTCTTCTGTTTTATACGCAAAGCCGTGGCTCAGCACGCGATCTAAATAGCCTTTCAAAATTGCAGGAAAACCCATCCACCATAGGGGATAAACGAGAGTGATCAAATCTGCCTCACGAATGAGCTGATGTTCTTCGCGAATTTCTGCGGGAGTAATGCCTTGATTTGCCCCTTGTAATTCAGCCCACGAAATGACGGGATCAAAATTTAGTTGATACAAATCACGCACTTGGGTTTCCACTTTGAGCGCTCGGCTGGCGTTCAAAGTGCGGTCTAAGATGCTGCGATTAAAGCTGTCTTGCCCATTTGGGTGGGCGAAAATAATTAAATGTTTCATTGTGCTATTCTACTTTCTTAACAAATAAGGTGATCCCTTCCACGTTATACACTTCAATGGCATCGCCAACATGCAGGTGCTTGCCTTGAATTCGCCAAGTGGTGTCGCCAAAATGACCACGCCCAATGCCGTTTTCATTGATTTCTTGCACGATACCTTTTGTGCCGAGCATTGCGTGATCCCGTTGGTTTAATGAAGTGTGCGATTGATCTTGGAGATCTTTGCCGTGTTGGTATTTCCACCAAGAAAACTTAAATAATGGCTAAAATGGCATAGCCAATCATTAAAAAGGTTAAGGATAAGGTGACAAATAATGCCATTACGCCTGCGATAATAATTGCCGCCAAAACCCCACCAGAGCAAAAATACGCCCGGAATGAGAATTTCGGCAATTAATAAGCCAAAGCCTAAAATAAGCCAGTGCCACACTGACCAAGTTGCGAGCCATTCCATACTTATCCCCTTAGTTTATATTTAAAGGGGCAATGCCCCTGATATTGATAGGCAAATTATTGCTTTTCACCTTTTAATAGCTCGGCAATGCCTGCCACTGAGCCAATTAAATTGCCTGCTTCAAGTGGCATTAACACCACTTTACTATTATTTGCGCCACCAATTTCTTTTAACGCTTCAGTATATTTTTGTGCGATGAAGTAATTAATGGCTTTGGTGTTTCCGCCTGCAATGGCTTCCGACACCATTTGGGTGGCTTTGGCTTCTGCTTCGGCGGCACGCTCACGAGCTTCCGCTTGTAAAAAGGCTTCCGCACGTTCCCCTTCCGCTTTAAGAATACGGGATTGTTTTTCCCCTTCTGCGCGCAAGATTTCCGCTTGGCGAATCCCTTCTGCTTCTAAAATTTCAGCTCGTTTATTACGTTCCGCTTTCATTTGTGCATTCATTGCGGCGATTAATTCGTGTGGTGGACGCACATCGCGGATCTCAATACGCGTTACCTTGATCCCCCAAGGGTTGGTGGCTTCGTCCACAATGGATAACAAACGTCCGTTGATATTATCACGCTGTGAAAGCATTTCGTCCAATTCCATTGAGCCTAGCACGGTACGAATATTGGTCATCGTTAAATTGATGATCGCCTGCTCTAAATGGTTTACTTCATAAGCGGCACGGCGTGCATCAATCACTTGAACGAAACACACGGCATCAATGGATACATTGGCATTATCTTTTGAGATCACTTCTTGCGAAGGAATATCTAGCACCTGTTCCATCATATTGATTTTGCGCCCCACGCGATCCACAAAAGGCACAACAAAATTTAGCCCTGGGGTGAGGGTGCGAGTGTAGCGCCCAAAGCGTTCAATCGTCCAATGATAGCCTTGCGGTACGGTTTTCAAAGTGGAAAACAGCACAACAATCACAAAGATAACAAAGACGACCACAGCAACAGGAAAACCGTCTAACAATTCCATTTTTCTCTCCTTAAAATGGGGGATAACTGATTGAAGTCTAACAAATTAAATAGGCTTTTGTACATAGCGATAATGTCCATTTTCATTGACAAATTCAAATAAATGGGTGATACAACTTGGCGCGTCTTGATCTTGGTGGGAAACAAAAGTAATTGCGTTTCGCTGTTCATCACCAGTTGATCAATAAAGCCTTTAACCAGTTTACGATTCACGCCGTCTAGCCCTTGCAAGGGTTCATCTAAGATCAACACGGGCGGATGTTTTACCATTGCACGAGTGATCAGCAATAAACGCTGTTGCCCCCAAGACAAGGATTTAAACGGCTGATTAGCTTGCGCGGTTAAATTCAAGCGGGCAAGCCATTCCATCGCTTTAATATGTAAGGCATCTGGCACTTTTTGATAAACGCCAATGCTGTCAAAAAGCCCGATAGGATCACATCTCGCGCGGAGCAATTCACACGATAATCCATATGCAGTTGGCTGCTGACATAACCAATTTTTGTTTGATTTGCCAAATCGTTTCGCCTGAACCGCGTTGATTGCCAAATAAACGCACTTTATTAGCGTAAGATTGCGGGTGATCACCGCTAATCACCGAAAGCAAGGTAGATTTTCCTGCACCATTTGGGCCTTTGATCCACCAGTTTTCGCCACGCTTAACTTGCCAATCAAGTTTATCGAGAATTTTTTTCTCACCATATTGAATGGTAACCTGTTCTAATTCAAAGAGCGGTTGATTTTCATCGAGTTTTATCTCAGGGACTGCACGCTCAGGCAAAGGAATATGCTGGGCGGATTCTGCATAGTGAAGTTGTTGATAAAGACTTTGTTGCTCAATAGTTTGGCGCTCTCCTTGCAAAATAACCTCTTGATGTTCTAGCAGAGCGAGATGATTGGCCTCATCAGGAATATCTTCAAAACGATTTAAGATCAGCAAAATCGCCATTTTTTGTTGTAACTGCGCGAGCAATGCTTTCCATTCTTTGACGGATTGCTGATCCAGCCCTTCAAAAGGCTCATCTAAAATCAGCAAATCAGGTTGTTGCACTAAGGCTTGGCACAGCAATACTTTACGGCTTTCCCCCCGTGGATAGCTGGATAAAAGGGCGATCTAAAAGTGCGGTGATTTTTAACAGAGAAATATATTCTTCAAATAACGCTAGATTGCCCTGTTCAGCCAAAATGGTCTGCTTGGCCGTTTTGCCGAAATCATCAGGGCTGACGCCATCATTGTTGCGATCTTTAAAGGTTTCACTAACAATTTTCTGTTGTTTTTCAAAAGAAAGGGAACAAATAGTTTGGAAATGATTTTCCATTGTGCCTTCCAGTAAAGGCAATTTGCCTTCCAGCGCCAAGGCGAGCGCGGTTTTTCCACTGCCATTACTACCTACCACACCCCAATAAGCATTGGGTTGAATGGATAATTCATCAATTTTTGAGCGTTGATGATGGGCAAGCTGGAATGTTGCATTTTCGATCTTAATCATATTAGCTACCTATAAAAAAAGCGGAAATTTTCATCCGCTCTTTTTCTTTTTATCTTGAGTAAAGCTTAGCTTTTTTGCGCTTCTTCTTCAGAGATACACACCGCTGCAGTAAACACCACGTCAGTTGATGAGTTCAATGCGGTTTCTGCAGAATCTTGTAACACCCCGATGATAAAGCCTACGCCCATTACTTGCGCAGCAATGTCATTTGAGATACCGAATAAGCTACAAGCTAATGGAATTAATAATAATGAACCACCAGCCACTCCAGAAGCACCACAAGCACATACGCTCGCTACCACACTTAATAATAATGCTGTTGGGAATGAAACTTCCACGCCTAACGTATGCACTGCGGCTAAGGTTAATACGGTGATAGTAATTGCCGCACCCGCCATATTAATACTTGCACCTAACGGAATAGAGACAGAATAGGTATCTTCATTTAAGTTTAAGCGTTTCGCTAATTCCATATTTACAGGAATATTTGCTGCTGAGCTACGCGTGAAGAACGCCGTTAAACCACTTTCGCGTACACAAGTCCAAATTAATGGATACGGGTTACGACGTGTTTTCCAGTACACTAAAATTGGGTTTACTACGAACGCAGTAAACAGCATCGCACCGATTAATACGCATAATAAACGCACATAATCAAGTAACGCGCCCAAGCCTTTATCCGCAAGGGTTTCTGCCACTAAACCAAACACCCCGATTGGCGCAAAGCTAATGATGAAGTGAACGATTTTTGATACCCCTTCAGAAAGATCATTCATCACATTTTTAGTGGTATCTGACGCGTGGCGCAATACAACACCTAAACCGATTGCCCAAGAAAGGATACCGATAAAGTTGGCATTAAATAACGCGTTGATTGGGTTATCCACCACATTTAACACTAATGTGCCTAATACTTGAGAAACTTCACTTGGTGGCGATAAAGAATTTTCTTGCGTTTGTAGAGCGATTTCGGTTGGAAAAGCAAAGCTAAATAACACCGCAGTTAATGCTGCAAGGAACGTGCCTAACAAATATAAAACCACCACCGCTTTCATATTGCTTTGCGTACCAATTTTTTTATTCGCAATGGCTGAAATCACCAATAAGAATACAAGAATTGGTGCAACAGCACGCAATGAGCGAACAAAAACAGTCCCTAAAAAACCCGCTTTTTCAGCAAGGTTGAAACCGAGTACAGATTGCAAGCTTGGTGCAATGATCGCAAGTAGCAAACCTAGCACTAAACCAATAGAAATTCTTTTCACTAAACTTCCGTGAAAAAACAGAGAATATAAACGAGATGTGTTCATAATTATTTACAATGTTGTGTTTAAAACTGAAGATCAATGACTTCAGAAGATTGTTGATATTCAGATCTAAAATTAGATCCCCCATAGCGAGTGTAAAGATAGCCTAATTTTGTGCTAAAGAAAATATAAAATCGTAAATTAACGCACATTATTTGCATAAATATAGAAATATTTCCCTCTAAATTAGATAAAACACATTATTTTCTTCTTTCTTCCCTTGATTTGCCTTAGCCATACAAAAAAGTGAAAAAAAGTTTTTATACAGTATTGACGAACTGTATAAAACACCAGTATTATCTTCACTGTATAAACAACCAGTGAATTGATGATTAGCGGAGCATTATGATGAATTACCTCAACGAACAAGCACCATTTTCCTATCAGCCAATGCCATTTTTAACGGATAGCGAGTCTTTCAACTCAACCTTTAATCGAAAACTTGATTTAAACCTATATTGCATTAAACGCCCACAAAAAACCTGCTTTGTTCAGGTAACCAATCCAAATATGTTGGCGTGGGGAATTGAAATGGGCGATATGCTTGTGGTGGAACAAAGCGATCATCTTAGTATTGGTGATTTAGTCGTAATGGAACAAAATCACCAATTCTGCGTATATGAGTTTGCTGCCTATGACGGTAAAGAATTTATCTTTCTGCCGCTAGACGCAAAAATGCAAAGCATCAAATGTGAAAAGTGGTCTGCGTTGCCGATTATTGGGGTCATCACCAATACCATTCATCAAATGAAACCTAAAAAGCAAATGCGATTTGCCGCTTAACACCCTAAAAATAAAAGTGCGGTGCAAATTTTCTCATTTTTGCTGAACAGAATAAATAATCAAGAAAATAAGGAGAACATAATGAAACAGTTAGACATTCGTTTTATGAAAGAAAACGACAAAAAACGCCAAGAATATCAATTAAAAGTTATTGCTAAGCTCCAAGAAGTATTGCCACGAAAAATCGCAGAAAAATTTGATGATATTCATATTCGTATCCGTTTTTCCAGTACGGCTGGCGTAGATGTAACAGGGATTAAAAACAAAGACGAGAAAGAACGCCTGATGGAATATTTAGAAGAACTGTGGAACGACAGCTCGTTAGTTGAACTGGATTGATAAAACAAAATAGAAAGTAATATTAATTGTCACTAGTTTCCCATATTAACGACGATATTGACGCACTTGCAATAATAGTTGCGCAGTCAAAACATCTTCATTTATCAATAATAAGGAATTAGACAATTGTTCTGAATCCGTGCTACATCATCAAAAAACTCAGCTTAATCTTCCTCTTTAAGCTCTACTGCATAGTAAATTCTCTGTAGTCCCAAGTTTCCTTGCCAAAAATTACACTGTGATCATTTTTCGACTGAAATTAAAAGGCAAGTTGCTCAACAAATTAATCTAGGATATTTATAACTACAATCAGTAAATATAAGGGGATGCCTTAATAATGATGAGCCTACCACCTACAGCCAATCTATTCATGCAATCCCCAAAGGCCTAGCCATCACACAATAGACGTTAAATATAAATTTCCTCATTTTGTCAAATGATTTCACAAAAAATATTCAATAACCTTACCGTACTTTATCCGTCTGATTTAAGATATTTGGGCATATTACAATCGGTAGCAAAGACCAACATATCTAGGGTAATATCTAGTGTACCGCGCGTATCTAAAATAATAACATCATAGCCTTATAATTTTAGGGGCGCGCTTAAAAAATAGAGGAATCCTACTCCTCTATTTCCCCACAAAACCGATACCCTTCACCGTGAATAGTTGAGATAAGTTCTGGGGTGTCGGGGTGATCTTCAAAATGTTTACGAATGCGACGAATAGTAACGTCCACCGTTCTATCTTGTGGCTTTAGTTCTCGCCCTGTCATTTTTTTCAATAATTCTTCGCGAGATTGGATTTTTCCAGGGTTTTCGCAGAATTGTAACATTGCACGAAATTCGCTACGTGGGAGTTTGTATTCTTCACCTTCTGGATTAATTAAGGTGCGGCTGTTGAGATCTAACGTCCAGCCGTTGAAACGATATTGTTCCACTGGTTGTGAACTTTGCTTGGTGTTTTCAGCCATCGTACGTTGTAATAAATTTCTCGCACGAATAGTTAATTCTCTCGGATTAAAAGGCTTGGTGATGTAATCATCAGCACCGATTTCTAAACCTAAAATTTTATCTACTTCATTATCACGCCCAGTTAAGAACATTAATGCCGTGTTGGTGGTTTCGCGCAATTCTCGTGCGAGCATTAGCCCATTTTTACCAGGTAAATTAATGTCCATAATGACAAGATTAATGTCTTGACTGGAAAGAATTTTGTGCATTTGTACGCCATCATTGGCTTCAAATACGTCATATCCTTCTGCTTCAAAAATGCTTTTTAGCGTGTTTCTTGTAATGGTTTCATCTTCAACGATTAAAATTTTTGCGGTAACCATATTCGCATCTCTTCCTTTCCAATATTGATTGGCGAGTTAAAACTAACAATTCTAGGGTATTCTAAGTTTGCCATTGTATAATTGCAACATTATTGTAACAAGTAGGATAAATGAATTCTGCGTGCTTTTATGATCTAAATCATAGGTTTTATTGCTTTATTTTATAAAAAAGAAAACGCTCTCTGAAAAATTCAGAGAGCGATATGGAAATATATCTTATAACATCTTAGCGTTTTTTCTTTTTGCCCCCTTGACGCGGCTTTAAAGCGTGGATTTTCTTTACAAATAACGTACACCACGCCGTGACGACGGACCACCTTGCAGTTTGGATGACGAGTTTTGGCAGTTTTTAATGAAGAAAGTACTTGCATTATGTCTCCTTATTTTGATTTTAGCGAGCCGAATTTGCTGTATCTGTTTAGGAAGCTACTTGCTCTGCCTTCGTTATTAATTTGTCTGGTTTTTCCCGTATAAAATGGGTGTGATGCAGATGAAGTATCACACATAAAGACAGGATACTCTTTGCCATCTTCCCACTTCATTGTTTGAGTGGTTCTGGCGCAAGAACGAATTAAAAAGCCTTGTTTGGCATTGCTGTCGTAAAAAAGCACCGTGCGATAATTTTCAGGGTGAATCCCTTTTTTCATTTCAAACTCCTTATTTTTCATTGCGAAATAACTAGGTTTGGCATACTACATCAAATAGGAATGGTTATCAACTCTTATTTTTCTTTAAAAAATAAGTAAGAGAGATCTAAGATAGAAACGAACGGCAGAAGACGATAAAAGTAAAGAATCCAAGACTTTTCATACATTCAGCCTTGCCTGATTGTGCTAGAATAGCTAACATTATTTTATGCCATTGGGCTTATCTTTTATTTTCAACGAGTTATGGCTTTTTAATGAAAAAGATCCTTTTTATTTTTCTCTATTTTTGCACCGCACTTGTAGCGCAAGCAGGGCTTTTTGACAGCAAACCGCAATTTTTAAAAGCGGACGAGGCCTTTCAATTTACAGCGCAATCTCAGGCGGAAAGTTTGCAATTGGCGTGGCAAATTGCGCCAGATTATTATCTCTACAAAAAAGAAATCTTGCTTGAACAAGGGGAACAAAAGGTCGCAAATTTCCCTTTTCCGCCAGCAGAAAAATATCAAGATGAATTTTTTGGCGAAACGGAAATTTACCGTGATCATCTCAGCTTAAATGTGCCCATTTCATCAGCAACGCCACAAACCTTTTCTGTTACCTACCAAGGTTGCACGAAAGGATTTTGTTATCCGCCTGAAACCAAAACCGTGCAATGGCAGCCTTCTGCAATAAATTCAGCAGAAAAAACAGTGCAAAAAAACACCGCACTTTTCCCAGCGTTAAACGAACAACAATCCTTGGCACAACGCCTGTTTGAAAGCAAATATGCGGTATTTGGCTTTTTCTTATTAGGCTTAGGCTTGGCGTTTACCCCTTGTGTATTGCCAATGTTGCCGCTGCTTTCTGCTGTGGTGATTGGCACAGGGCAACGTCCAAGCACGGCGCGCGCGTTGGGATTAAGTCTTGCTTATGTGCAAGGAATGGCGCTCACTTACACCTTGCTCGGCTTAGCCGTGGCCGCCATCGGCTTGCCGTTCCAAATTGCGCTGCAAAGTCCTTATGTACTTATCGGTTTATCGGTGATTTTCGTTCTGCTCGCCTTATCAATGTTCGGTGTGTTCACCTTACAACTGCCTTCATCATTACAAACCAAACTCACCTTGTTAAGCCAAAAACAAAAGAGCGGTGCATTTGGCGGCGTTTTTGTGATGGGAATGATCGCCGGCCTTGTTGCATCTCCTTGCACTTCCGCACCGCTATCGGGCGCATTGCTCTATGTGGCGCAAAGCGGAGATCTATTTACTGGCGCAATCACCCTTTATTTACTTGCGTTGGGAATGGGCGTGCCACTGATTTTAGCCACGGTTTTCGGCAACCGCATTTTGCCAA
The DNA here is from genome assembly GCF_002921145.1 of Avibacterium endocarditidis. GTDB lineage: Bacteria > Pseudomonadota > Gammaproteobacteria > Enterobacterales > Pasteurellaceae > Avibacterium > Avibacterium endocarditidis. The sequence continues at coordinate 3,666 of NZ_PQVI01000143.1, read as the reverse complement.
AATCAGGCGAATGGTTAGAAAAAGTGAAAGTGATTTTCGGCTTTGTAATGCTTGCTTTGCCGGTTTTCCTGCTTTCTCGTATTCTGCCTGAAATCTGGGAAAATCGTTTATGGGCGCTACTTGGCGTGTCTTTCTGCTTATGGGCAGGCTTGCAAATCAAAGGGCAGGGCATTGGCTGGGTGTTGCGTATTGGATTTTTTATCTTAGCGATGATCTTGGTGAAACCACTGCAAACTTGGCTCTGGAATGAACCTGATTTAGCGCAAACAACGCGTGCGCATCAAACCGCATTCCAAAAAGTAAGCAGCTATGATGAACTACAAAAAATCTTGCAAAAAAACGACCGCACTTTTGCAATGCTTGATCTTTATGCCGATTGGTGCGTGGCTTGTAAAGAGTTTGAAAAATATACTTTTTCCAATGCCAATGTTCAGCAGGCCTTTGACGATATTTTATTGTTACAAGTAAATATGACAAAAAATAGCCCAGAAAACAAAGCGTTAATGGAAAAACTGAATGTGTTAGGCCTACCCACCATCATCTTTTTTGATAAACAAGGTAACGAAATTCACTCCGCCGCATTACAGGATTTATGAATGCTGATGAATTTTTGGAGTGGTTGGAAGTGCGTTTAAATTAGACAATCCACTGGTGTAACTTTGTAGAACGCCAGGTTAAGCGAGGTATAATACAAGATTTACATAATTGAAATTAAAACAACCCCCATCATCTGATGGGGTTATTTTTAGTGGATTAACTATTTTGTGCAATAAATGCCGCTAATTGATTTTAGGCAATGCGCCTACTTGCGAAGCAACGGCTTTTCCTTCTTTAAACATTAATAAAGTTGGAATGCTGCGAACGCCAAATTGAGCTGGTGTTGCTTGGTTTTCGTCAATGTTGATTTTTACGATTTTCACTTTATCGCCTAATTCCGCCGCTAATTCATCAAGAATTGGGCCAACTATACGACAAGGGCCACACCAAGGCGCCCAGAAATCTAATAATACAGGTACATCTGATCTTAAAACATCAGCGTCGAAAGTAGCGTCAGTGGTATGTAATACTTCACTCATTTTATTTTCCTTATTTTCTATTATCTAATTCGCCATAGGCTATGGCGTTTTCCTTAATATGGGGCGATGATAGCATAAATTCAAGCTATCATCACTAATCAATGTAATTGTTAAAAGTTAAGATGGCAGCACTAAATTTGGGCAAGGTTTGCCTGTTTTTAGGCTGTAAATATTTTCTAAAGTTACGCTAGAAATACTGGTCAGCGCTTCCTCCGTCAAGAAGGCTTGATGTCCCGTAAGCAACACGTTATGGCACGAAGATAAACGGCGGAAAACATCATCTTGAATTACTTCATTTGATTTGTCTTCAAAGAAAAGATCTCGCTCGTTTTCATACACGTCCATTCCTAACGCCCCGATTTTACGCTGTTTTAACGCATCAATCGCTGCCTGTGTATCGATCAACGTGCCACGGCTGGTGTTAATAATCATCACGCCATCTCGCATTTTCGCAAAGGCTTCACGATTCAGCAGGTGATAATTTTCAGGGGTTGCGGGGCAATGTAGCGTAATCACTTGCGAACGGGCATATAATTCGTTTAATTCCACATATTCTGCACCAAGTTCCTCCGCAACGGGGTTTTTGAAGGGATCATAAGCCAAAATGTGCATACCAAACCCTTTTAAAATACGTATTACGGCAATGCCAATTTTCCCTGTACCAATCACCCCAACCGTGCGTCCGTGCATATTGAAGCCGGTCAATCCCTCAAGGGAAAAATTCGCTTCACGTGTACGTTGATAAGCGCGGTGAATACGGCGATTTAGGGTCAGCATTAAACCTACAGTATGTTCTGCCACCGCTTCTGGCGAATAAGCTGGTACACGAACCACTTGAATACCTAATTCTTGTGCGGCTTTGAGATCCACATTATTAAAACCAGCGCAGCGCAAGGCCACCATTTTTACTCCAAGTGCGGCCAATTTTTCCAATACTTTTCGGCTGCCATCGTCATTCACAAAAATGCACACCACATCGCAATGTTCTGCCATTTTGGCGGTAGATTCCGTGAGCATAAAATCAAAAAATTCCAGCTCAAATCCATACTTCACATTGACTAATTCTAAATATTTGCGATCGTAGCTTTTGGTGCTATAAACAGCGACTCTCATTTTATTCTCCCTGCTTTGTTATTTTAATTGGGCGAAAGCTTGTAACAGATCCGCTTTGAGATCTTCCACATCTTCCAAGCCCACCGAGAAACGTAGCAGACAATTACACACACCACGTGCAATACGCTCCGCCTCAGGAATATCCATATGGGTTTGAGTCGCAGGATAAGTGATGAAACTTTCTGTGCCACCAAGACTTTCTGCAAAGGTAATGAGTTTAATCGCTTTCAAGAATGGATTAACCCAAGATTCATCTTGCAAACGGAAAGAGAGCATTCCCCCTTTATTCGGATAAAGCACATCTTTCACTTGTGGCTGCTCAGCAAGGAATTTCGCGAGTTCTTGCGCATTTTTCTGATGACGTTCCATACGCAATGCCAAGGTTTTCATTCCACGAATGGTCAAAAAGCTATCAAATGGCGAAAGCACTGCGCCCGCACCATTTTGAATATAAAACAGACGATCACAAAGTTCTTGCCCATTAGCTACCACCAAGCCCACTAAGGCATCATTATGCCCTGCGATATATTTTGTTCCGCTGTGGATCACAATATCCGCGCCACATTCCAAAGGACGGAATAGCACCGGAGTTAAGAATGTATTATCTACGATAAGTAATAAATTGTGCTTTTTCGCCAATTTTGCAATGGCTGGCACATCACATTCTTCCATTAATGGATTTGACGGCGTTTCCACAAAAATCGCTTTGGTATTTGGCGTGATTGCTTGCTCGATCGCTTCTAATGAAGCGGTGTTCACGTAAACGGGTTTTACTCCGTGGGTATTTTTATACGCAAAATCCAATAAACGATAAGTTCCACCATATACATCGCTCGATACAATCCATTCATCGGGCGCGGCGAATAATTGCATAATTAACTGAATCGCCGCCATACCAGAAGCGCAAGCAAAACCACGTTCACCGCCTTCTAATTTCGCAATGGTTTCTTCTAAAACAGTGCGTGTTGGGTTTTTCGTGCGGGTGTAATCGTATCCCGTGCTTTCCCCAATACCGTGATGACCATAGGCAGTAGAAGGAAAATAGGCGTGGAAACTGCGCCTGTTCTTTCATCTGTGCGATTGCCTGCTTGCGCGAGTAGTGTTTCGATTTTGTATTGCTGTGTCATATTATTCCTCGTAAAAATTGCAAAAAAAAAAATTTCACCGCACTTTTATCTACAATCCCAAAAGAAAAAGGTGTGCGATTCAAATAAATCATATTTTCACATTTTGGCACAAAGGATCGCCTGTTTAAAGTAGATTTTAAATTTAGTTTTGCGATGAGATAAAAAGATTAAAAACGATCTAAATTTATCCATAAATTGCTTTGTTTTAAAACACACTTACTCACCTTGCATTTTTTTTCATCAATCAATAATATTTTTTTATATTTTTAATTGACAGCGTTCAAGAAGTCAGTAAAATGCACGCCACTGACAGCGAATGTGTTGCAGCGAAAGCGGGAATAGCTCAGTTG
>NZ_PQVI01000142.1:16031-23057 GCF_002921145.1 Avibacterium endocarditidis | reverse complement strand
GAAAAAATTCAACAAATTTTTACCGCATTTAACAAAGTGCGTTATCTCACCGCATTACGCGTAGGGGAGTTGGGCAGTGAGAAACTCAATCAACTGATTGCGGAAGGCTTACGCGCAAAGGGCTTAGTGCAATTTAATCAAGCGCGTGAGCATTATCTCGGCAAACCTATTATGATTACGCAAAATGACAGCAACGTAGGCTTATATAATGGTGATGTAGGGCTGTATTTATTGACTGTTGATGAGCAAGGCAACGCACGCGGGCATTTTTATTTTGAAAATGGCAAACGCGAATTAGCTAGCCGCATTCCAAGCCACGAACCCGCTTTTGTGATGACCGTACATAAATCGCAAGGTTCTGAATTTGATCACGCTTTTATGGTGTTGCCCACTGAACCCAACCCGATTTTATCCCGCGAGTTGGTTTACACCGGCATTACTCGCGCCAAAAACCAAGCCACCGTGTTTAGCACGGAGCAAAGCTGGAAAAGCTCGGTAAGAAAACCAACCAAACGACAAAGTGGATTGGCGTTGTTGTTGCAAGAAATTGTTGAATGAATTAAGAATAAGGTTATCTAACAAGGACAAAAAGAGCGGTGAAAAAATCAGAAATTTTTCACCGCTCTTTGTTTTTATTTCAATTTAATAAAATTTAGAAATTCGCATTTCTTGGTGCGCGTGGGAATGGGATCACATCGCGGATATTTTGCACGCCGGTTACATAAACAATTAGACGTTCAAAACCTAAACCGAAGCCTGAATGTGGCACTGTGCCGTAACGGCGGAGATCGCGATACCACCAGTAATCTTCTGGGTTTAAGCCCATTTCAAGCATACGTTTATCTAGCACATCTAGGCGTTCTTCACGTTGTGAGCCACCAATGATTTCGCCAATTCCAGGAGCGAGAACGTCCATTGCTGCAACGGTTTTGCCATCGTCATTTAAACGCATATAGAAGGCTTTGATGTCTTTCGGATAATTTTTCACCACCACTGGCGATTTGAAATATTCTTCCGCTAAATAGCGTTCGTGTTCTGAGGACAAATCAATGCCCCAAGACACTGGGAATTCAAATTTTTTGCCTGATTTCAGTAAAATTTCAATGGCATCTGTGTAATCAATTTGTGCAAAATCAGAATTAATGAAGTTTTCTAAACGGCTGATAACGTCTTTATCAACGTGTTTTTCAAAGAATTTTAAGTCATCTTTACGTTCATCTAATACCGCACGGAACACATATTTAAGCATATCTTCCGCAAGTTTTGCGTTATCGTTTAAATCAGCAAACGCCATTTCAGGCTCAACCATCCAGAATTCTGCCAAGTGGCGAGTGGTGTTAGAATTTTCCGCACGGAATGTTGGGCCAAAGGTGTAGATTTTACTTAACGCACAAGCGTAAGTTTCGCCGTTTAATTGACCAGATACAGTTAAGAACGCTTCTTTACCGAAAAAATCTTGCGAAAAATCCACCGCACCTTGTTCTGTGCGTGGCAGATTTTCTAAATCAAGGGTTGAAACACGGAACATTTCGCCTGCGCCTTCGGTATCAGATGCAGTGATAAGTGGCGTTGCCACCCAGTAAAAACCCTGTTCGTGGAAGAAACGGTGAATAGCTTGCGCTAAACAATGACGAACACGCGCCACGGCACCAATAATATTTGTGCGTGGACGTAAATGCGCTACTTCACGCAAGTATTCGATACTGTGGCGTTTGGCGGCCATAGGGTAGGTATCAGGATCTTCCACCCAGCCTGTTACTTCCACGTTTTCCGCCTGTAATTCCACCGCTTGCCCTTGTGCTGGGGATTCCACCACTGTTCCTGTTACAATCACCGAACAGCCTGTGGTGAGGCGTAGGATTTCATTTTGATAATTGGCAATGTCGCTATTGACGATCACTTGGATAGGATCGAAGCAAGAGCCGTCATACACCGCAAGGAAAGAAAGCCCTGCTTTAGAATCGCGGCGAGTACGCACCCAGCCACGCACGGTAACTTGATCACCGATTTGAATTTTGCCTTGTAATACATCTACGATAGGGGCAATTTGTGTCATATAAACCTCAATCAAAAAAATTAGCGTAAAAACGTGCCTAGTTTACCGCAAGTCAGAAAATTTGCCAAAATGAATTGTGCGATTGTTTTTGTGAAGTCGCCCACAAAATTGAAGTAAATAACTTGTTTTTAGATCGCAACCTGATATAAAAAACAATTATTTCATTTCAAAAATTTAATCGACTAATTAATCAACGATGAGGCGTTATGATCAAGGAAAGAAAACAAGACAAGTATGTCTTAAAATTACAGCAACTAGGGAAAGTGTATCGACTCATTGAGCAATTTGAAGAAATTTCGCGGATTGACCTTTCAAAACTCTCACGCTTAGCCCCTGCGACAATTACTTCTTTAACCCGTCAGCTTATTAACGAACGGCTAATTATTGAAAAAGCCGTGCGAAATACAGAAAACCGTGGTCGTCCAGCTATTGGTTTATGTGTATCGCCTTTTTTCTGGCAGTCTTTATGTGCGGTGTTGAGCGAAGATCGCTTTGATATTTTTCTTTGTGAATTAGATGGCACACCGCTGGCAGAACATTCCTTTCCTTTACGCCGTGAAGAATTTGCCCAATTAGATCGGGTTTTAGTTAGCTATGTGCAAGCGTTTTTAGAAAAAACAAAACTTGAACCTTATAAGGTGATCACTTTTTCCATTGCGGTAACAGGGGAGTTAGACAGTGAAGAACGCTATGTTTATCAGCTTGGCAATCGTCAGCTCACCTTAGATTTGAAAGCCTTATTTCACCCTTATTTCAAAATGCCAGTAATGGTTACGGATTATTTCCAAACTTGGCTGTTTGCTGAAAGCTCTGTGGGCAGCGTGATTGGTTGTGATCACGTTTTATTTTTACAACTTGATGAGCGGATAAATTTAAGCGTGCTATCGCAAGGTGATGTGTTACGATGTAACAAACAGCCGAAAATGAATATTGATAAACTCATCACCCCAAGATTAAACCCAATTCAGGATAAACTTAATAATCAGTTACCTGAAATTGAACGCAATCAAATCATCAATCAGCTAACACATAAAGCCATTTATAAATTGATTGATTTGGCGTATCCCAACAATCAACAAATTGATAATATTGAAAAAATCCACTTTTTATGTGAACAGGCACAAAAAAATGATGAGAAAGCCGTTGATATTATTCATCATATTGCTGATTTAACGGCTTACCATTTAATGTGTTTAGTGAATATGTTTTCTTCTAAAAAAGTGATGTTAAACACCTGTTTATTGGCAGCAAAAGAGATTTTCTTAGCCCGCTTAAATCAACGCTTATCCCTTTATCATTGCGATGTGGAAGTGGTAACGAGCCGTTATAAATGGAATAGCCCAGAAGTATTAACCGCCGCCATTAAACAAGGGATTTATGACGGCAGTTTGTTAGGTGATCTACTGAAAAATAAAGAAAAATTGTGTTAGCTCAATGTTCTCCTGATGAAATTCCTTTAGAATTCAACACAAATTGGATCATAAGGAAAAAAATGATGAGCTGCTTTTTTGTTACCGGCACAGATACGAATGTAGGGAAAACCGTATCCAGCCGTGCCATTATCCAAGCGTTGCAAAATCAAGGTATTCAGATTGTCGGCTATAAGCCCATAGCCTGTTGTCAAGAAGATTGGTCTTATTGCGAAAGCACAGTAGATAGTGATTATGGGCTAGAAAATAATTCTGATGTGCTAACCTTAATCGATGCCACAAAAGAAAATGTAACCTACCAAAATGTGAATAGTTATAGCTTTTCGCACAGTTTGCCTATGTTAAGTGAAGACGGGCAACGTATTGATATAAAAAAAATTAATGCCGATCTCAGCGCGCTGACGCAGCGTTATCAATCTGTGTTAGTGGAGGGAGCATTTGGTTGGCTAACGCCGATGAATAAGGAATACAGCTTTGCCAGCTGGGCTATTTCGCACAAAATGCCTGTAGTGCTGGTGGTTGGCATTAAAGAGGGTTGCATTAATCACGCATTGCTGACCGCACAATCCATTCAACAATCGGGCTTGCCCTTAGTGGGTTGGATCGCCAATCGCATTAACCCAGGCTTAGCCCATTATGCGGAAATTATTGAAATGCTGAGTGAAAAAATTGACGCACCGTTGCTCGGGCAAATTCCCTATGTGCATCGCCCTGAGGAACAAGAGCTAGGGCATTATATTACCAATATTGAACGCTTGACTTATCTGCAAACGGAATGGGTGAAGTAGAGTAGATGAAGTAAGCGAAATTCATTCGTTTCAATCTAAATGATTATTAAAGTGCGGTGCAAAAAATCAAAATTTTTCTACCGCACTTTTCGCCATTAAATACGACTTTCACCTAACGCCTTACAAAAAAACACTATAAATGTGCCGTGCTATTCACCGTTTCTAACACAAAACGCCCCACATTTTCGTTTTCCGCTTGCCCATAGTGAACAATGCTAATGGACGTGTTATCCAAACGAATTACTCGTGGATTTTCACGGTGATTTTGCCAGGTTGAGCCGTTAAATAGGGTAAGCAATAAACGCAACGTATGTCCGTGGGAAACCAGTAGAATATTGCCTTCGTTATGCACATTGATAATGTCATAAACCGCCTGCATTGCTCGCTCAGCTAGTTCAGCAAAGGTTTCGCCGCCGTTGCTTTTGGCTTGATAATTCGCAGGATCTTTGGTCATTTGCTGAAATTCTTCGCTTTGGCGAATGCTATCTACCAACACGCCCTCCCAGCTACCCAAAAAATGTTCGTTTAAGCCTTTATGCTGAAAGAAAGGAATATTGCGCTCGCCAATAATGTATTGCGTGGTATCCATTGCCCTTTTTAACACGCTTGAATAGGCAGCAACAAAAGGCACGTTGGCTAAGTGTTCGCCTGTTTTCATTGTCCCCTCAATGCCTTCGGCGATCAGCGGAGAATCGCCTTGTCCTTGTAATAAACCTTGTTCGTTCCAAACAGTGCGTCCATGGCGAACTAAATAAAAAGTAAGCTGTTTTTTCATTGCTATCCTTAAAATACTTAAAAAGTTGGAAAATTTATACCGCACTTATCGTTTATAAAAGCGGGCTAAATAAGAAAAATAAACGTTCGATAACCTGTTGATAAACAGGGCGTTTTACCCAGTTTTCATAGGTTAATAAAGAAGAACTTTGGCGGTAGTGTTGCTGCAATTGGGTTACTTCATTGGCAAAACTTTGATCTTCCACCACCATTGTTACTTCAAAATTCAACATAAAACTGCGCATATCCATATTTACCGTGCCAACTAAGGCGAGGCGGTTATCAATCAACACGCTTTTAGTATGCAACAAGCCTTGCTCAAATTGATAAATTTTTACCCCCGCAGCGAGCAAGTCTTCAAAGAAAGTGCGGCTAGCCCAGCTCACCATTAAGGAATCATTTTTTTTCGGCAGAATGAGGGTTACCTCAACACCACGCAACGCGGCAATGCGTAAGGCTTCAGCAATGCTATGGCTTGGCACAAAATAAGGCGAAGTAATGGTAATGCTTTGGCGCGCGGAAAAAATCGCAATAGAAAGGGATTGCGCCATTAAATCATCAGGAAAGCCCGGCCCTGTGGCAAGAATTTGCACGGCGTGCGAATTATTTTGATCAATAGGTAGCAAAGGGCAATCTGGCAACTGCAAGGGGATTTCTTTATCGCTTTCAATTTGCCAATCCCACGCATACAACCCATTTAGCACGGCAGAAACAGGCCCATTAATACGCACCATAATATCCACCCATTCGCCAACGTGGCTGTTTTGTTTGAAATATTTTGGATCAACCATATTCATACTGCCGGTGTAAGCAATTTGATTATCGATCACAATAATTTTGCGGTGCTGGCGTAAATCAATACGACTAAAAAACATACGCAGTAAATTAACGTGTAGCGCTTCGGTGATCTCAATGCCACTTTCTTTCATTTGGCGGTAATTTTTACTTTTTAGAAATTGACGGCTGCCCACGCTATCCACCAATATCCGCACCGTAACACCACGCTGTTGTGCGCTAATTAGCGCGTTCTGCACCTCTTCCACTAAGCCGCCATTCCACCAAATATAAAACACCATATTAATGCTGTGTTGGGCTTGGTGAATATCTTGAATAATGCTTTTAATGATGCTTTCTGGCGTGTCTAAAATATGCAGCTCGTTACCCAGCACGCAAGGGATATTTAAGCGGCTTTTGGCTAAGTCAAAAATGGGGCGATAAAGTAGGGTGTTGTGATGATTAATTAATTGCGGACATTGCGAAAAATCGCCAAACCACTGGTTAAATTTGGGTGCAAGCAAACGAAATGCTTTTGCTCGTTTTGTGCCTAATTTCACTTCGCCAAACACTAAATAGGCGATAATGCCCACCACTGGCACGAGATAAATAATCATCAACCAAGAAAGGGTGGCTGAAACCGATTGTTTTTTTATCACTAATCGCATTGTGATAGAAATGGTCAAAATCCAAATCAGGACAGGGACGAGATATGCTATAATCTGTTGAAAAGTAAAATTCATTTATTTTTAACCGCACTTTTATAAACATCTAATTATGCCAGAGATCACAACGCCAATGTTCGACATTGTTTTTCAGCACGCCGATTTTATCATTATTCACAAGCCTTGTGGCATTTCCGTGCATAAAGATGATCAGGCGCTTGGTCTAACCACCTTAGTGGCGCAGCAATTAAATTTGCCCCAAGTGTGGCTGGTACATAGGTTAGATAAGGTAACTTCTGGGTTGTTAATCTTAGCGTTGAATAAGCAGGCGGCGGCAACCTTGTCAGGGCTATTTGCCGATCATTGCATTGAGAAAACCTATCTGGCGTTATCCACCGAAAAGCCGAAGAAAAAGCAAGGGCGAATTGTGGGGGATATGCAAAAATCTCGCAATGGCACTTGGAAATTATGCCAAAGCAAGGAAAATCCTGCCATCACGCGTTTTTCTCCGTAAGCTGCGAGCCAAATTTACGCCTTTT
>NZ_PQVI01000142.1:0-16026 GCF_002921145.1 Avibacterium endocarditidis | reverse complement strand
TTTGTTTCCGCAAACAGGCAAGACGCACCAATTACGCGTGGCAATGAAAAGCCTAGGCAGCCCGATTTTAGGTGATGAACTTTATGGTGGAAATAAGCAAAAATCCGACCGCACTTATTTGCATTGTTATCAGCTGAAATTTACTTACAAAGACCAGTGGATCAATGTGAAAACTCTGCCAAAAACAGGCAAATTTTTCACCGCACTTTCCGTGCAAGAAAAAATTCAGCAATGGGAAAGGGAGAATAATTGTGAAAAGCCACAATAAAAACGTGATTTTTTAAGGCGTTAGTATTATTATTAAGGCATTTTTTCAATTCTTATCAGATTTATTTACTCATAGAGGATAGGTATGCAACACCTTAAAGACATTACAGAACAGGCAAAAGACGCGATTGAGAAATTGCACGATAAAAGCCTCGAAACCCTAGATGCGATTCGCGTAGAATATTTTGGTAAAAAAGGGCATTTTACCCAATTAATGCAAGGGTTGCGTGATATTGCCGCCGAAGAGCGTCCTGCAATGGGGGCGAAAATTAATGAGGCAAAACAGAAAGTTTTAGACTTATTAAACAGCAAAAAAGCGGAATGGGAGCAAGAAGCCTTAGATGCTCAGCTTGCCAAAGAAAGTATTGACGTGAGCTTGCCAGGGCGTAAAACGGAACTTGGTGGCTTGCACCCTGTTTCTGTAACTATTGGGCGTGTGGTGAGCTTTTTCTCTAATTTAGGTTTTACGGTGGAAGTGGGGCCTGAAATTGAAACGGATTATTACAATTTTGATGCGTTAAATATCCCCGCTCATCACCCAGCCCGTGCCGATCACGATACCTTCTGGTTTGATGCACAGCGTTTATTGCGTACCCAAACCTCTGGGGTGCAAATTCGTACAATGGAAAAAGCCAAACCACCTATCCGTATTATCGCCCCTGGGCGTGTTTATCGTAATGATTACGACCAAACCCACACCCCAATGTTCCACCAAATTGAATTGCTTTATGTGGATAAGCACGCCAATTTCACCGAATTAAAAGGCTTGTTACACGATTTCTTGCGTGCATTCTTTGAAGAAGATTTAAAAGTGCGTTTCCGCCCGTCTTATTTCCCATTCACTGAGCCTTCTGCTGAGGTTGATGTAATGGGGAAAAATGGCAAATGGCTTGAAGTGTTAGGTTGTGGAATGGTTCACCCAAATGTGTTACGCAATGTGGGGATTGATCCAGAAGAATATTCTGGCTTTGCGGTGGGTATGGGCGTAGAGCGTTTAACAATGTTACGTTACAATGTAACAGATTTGCGTTCATTCTTTGAAAACGATCTGCGTTTCTTAAAACAATTTAAATAATTAATCCGATTGACCGAATAAAATTTACGATAGAGAAAGAATATGAAATTTAGTGAATTATGGGTGCGTGAATGGGTAAATCCTGCCATTAGCACTGAACAATTATGTGATCAAATTACTATGCTCGGCTTGGAAGTTGATGGCGTTGAGCCAGTGGCTGGAGCATTTTCAGGCGTTGTGGTGGGGGAAGTGGTGGAATGTGCCCAACACCCCGACGCAGATAAATTACGCGTAACCAAAGTGAATGTTGGCGGTGATCGTTTGTTAGACATCGTTTGCGGTGCACCAAATTGCCGTCAAGGATTAAAAGTGGCTTGTGCGGTTGATGGTGCAGTGTTACCTGGTAACTTTAAAATTAAGAAAACCAAATTGCGTGGACAACCCTCTGAAGGAATGCTGTGTTCATTTAGCGAACTCGGTATTTCTGACGATCATAACGGCATTATTGAATTGCCTGCTGACGCACCAGTGGGAACAGATTTGCGTGAATATTTGCAATTAAATGACAACAGCATTGAAATCAGTTTAACGCCAAATCGTGCGGACTGTTTAAGCATTGCGGGGATTGCACGTGAAGTGGGCGTGGTAAATCAAGCGGCAGTGAATGCCCCTGTGATTGAAGCCGTGCCAGCGGCCATCGCGGACAAAGCACAAATTGAGGTATTAGCCCCTGAAGCTTGCCCTCGTTATTTATTGCGTGTGGTTAAAAATGTGAACGTAAAAGCGGAAACCCCGATTTGGCTAAAAGAAAAATTACGTCGTTGCGGTATTCGCTCTATCGATCCTGTGGTGGATATTACCAATTATATTTTGCTTGAACTCGGTCAGCCAATGCACGCTTTTGATGCCGCCAAAGTGGCGCAACCTGTGCAAGTGCGTATGGCGAAAGAGGGCGAAGAGCTGGTGTTATTAGACGGCACAACGGCTAAATTACAACCAAATACCCTTGTCATTGCGGATCAAAATGGGCCATTAGCAATGGCAGGTATTTTCGGCGGTGAAGCAAGTGGCGTAAATGCCGAAACCAAAGATGTCATTCTTGAAGCGGCATTTTTCGCCCCATTAGCTATTACTGGCCGAGCCAGACAATACGGCTTGCATACCGATGCTTCACACCGTTTTGAGAGAGGTGTGGATTTTAATCTTCAGCATAAAGCAATGGAACGCGCAACCGCGTTATTGTTAGAAATTTGCGGTGGGGAAGCCGGTGAAATTTGCGAAGTGGTCAGCGAAGCTGATTTACCAAAAGTGAAACAAGTGCAATTACGCCGTGAGAAATTGGATCATTTACTCGGCCATCATATCCCAACGGAAACCGTAACGGATATTTTGCAACGCTTAGGCTTAACCGTGAGTTATGACAACGGGCTTTGGACTGCGGTTTCGCCAAGCTGGCGTTTTGACATTGAAATTGAAGAAGATCTTATTGAAGAAGTGGCACGCATTTATGGCTATAACAATATTCCAAATAATGCCCCATTAGCCCATTTAAAAATGAAGCCAATCCCTGAAAGCTTGCTTGAAATGGTGCGTGTGCGTACCGCTTTTGTGGATAGTGATTATCAAGAAGTGGTGTCTTATAGCTTTGTTGATCCTGAAGTACAACAACTTTTACACCCAGAGCAAGAAGCGTTAATTTTACCAAATCCGATTTCGCGTGAAATGTCAGCAATGCGTGTTTCCTTGCTCCCAGGATTATTAACTACGATTGCTTATAACCAAAACCGTCAGCAAAGTCGCGTGCGTATCTTCGAAAGCGGACTACGCTTTATTCCTGATGCGGAAGCGGAAAGTGGCGTGCGTCAAGAATATGTTATCGGTGCAGCGATTGTGGGGGATAAACGCCCTGTTCATTGGGAACAAAAAGGCGAAAATGTCGATTTCTTTGATCTAAAAGGGGATTTAGAACGCATTTTATCCTTAACAAAGTCTGGAAATCGTTTGCGTTTTGTAGCAAAATCATATCCAGCGTTACATCCAAGGCAATCTGCAGCCATTATCCTTGATGATAAAGAAATCGGCTATATCGGTACGGTTCACCCGAAAGTGGTGCAACAATTAGGGTTATCGGGTAAACCGATTGTCTTTGAAATTGAATGGGCGCCAATTGCAGAACGCACTGTGCCTAATGCCAAAGAGATTTCTCGTTTCCCAGCGAACAAACGGGATCTTGCTATCGTCGTGGATAGTGCAACACCAGCGGGTGATGTGTTAGAGGTTTGTCGTCAAGCAGGTGGAAAACAGCTTGTAAACGTAAGTTTATTTGATGTTTACCAAGGGGCGAATTTACCAGAAGGTAAGAAAAGTTTAGCCATTAGCTTAACCATTCAAGACACTGATAAAACCCTTGAAGAGAAAGAGATTAATGCGGTAATTTCAGCGGTATTAGACGCATTAAAACAACGATTTGATGCTTATTTAAGAGATTAATATTATGACATTGACCAAAGTTGAATTAGCCGACAGCTTAATTGAAAAGCATAATCTAAATAAACGTGATGCCAAATTATTGGTGGAAAGTTTTTTTGAGGAAATTCGTGTGGCATTGGAAAGTGGGCAAGATGTGAAATTATCTGGATTTGGTAATTTTGAATTACGCGATAAAGCCTCACGCCCAGGACGTAACCCTAAAACTGGGGAAAGCGTACCTGTTTCCGCGCGCCGAGTGGTGGTATTCAAGCCCGGTCAAAAATTACGCTCTCGTGTAGAAAAATCTAAGCCAAAGGCTTAAAGTTTATGTGATGAGAAAGCTATCCTGTTTTAGGATAGCTTTCCTTTTATTTATTTTTGTAGGTAAAAAATGCGTTTAGCTAAATTTATTTTGGTTTCCCTTGGTCTTACTGTATTAGCGGCTTGCTCAGGCTCTCCCCATTCAGTAAAAAATTCAGGTTCAGATCAAAAAATTTCTTATCAAGGACAACTTGGTGATCAGATTATGACGATCACCTTATTGAGTAAACATCAACGAGAATGGGCTGGCACGCCTTATCGTTTAGGCGGGCAAAGTCGCCGTGGTATTGATTGCTCTGGGTTTGTCCAAAAAACGTTTCTTGATCGTTTTAATATTCAACTTCCACGCACCACAAAAGATCAAGCCAAATATGGCACGAAAGTAGCCAAAGAAGACATTCAAACGGGTGATTTAGTTTTCTTTAAAACAGGGCGCGGGCCAAATGGCTACCACGTTGGTATTTATGTGAAAGACGGCCAATTCCTACATGCTTCAACTAAAGGCGGCGTGATTTATTCTTCACTCAACAGCCCTTACTGGACACGCACTTATTGGCAAGCGCGTAGAATGTAAAACCGAGTTATAGAAAATACAGAAATAAAAAGTGCGGTGGAAAATTTTTGATTTTTTCACCGCACTTTATTTTTTGCTCTTCTTTTATTCAGCCTTTGTTTAACTCACTTCCTTAAACGCAATCATTTCATTTTGGCTGAAATCTGTTTGCTCATCTTCATCTTGGAATAATGGGGTAGTAGGCAGATCTTGTTTATCAAAAGCAATATCTCCTTCCACACCATCTAAGTTTTGTCCGCGTTGAATATCTTTGAAATTAAACAAATTTTTATCGCATAGGTGCGAAGGTACAATATTCTGCATTGCGCTGAACATTGTTTCGATGCGCCCCGGATATTGGCGATCCCAAGTTTGCAACATTTCTTTTACCACTTGGCGTTGCAAGTTAGGTTGCGAACCGCATAGATTACAAGGAATGATCGGGAATTGTTTGGCGATGGAATATTTTTCAATGTCCTTTTCTTTACAATAAGCCAGTGGACGAATCACTATTTGCTTGCCGTCATCACTGATCAGTTTTGGTGGCATTGATTTCAGCTTGCCGCCGTAGAACATATTGAGAAATAAGGTTTCCAACATATCATCACGATGATGCCCAAGGGCGATTTTGGTTGCGCCAAGTTCTGTGGCTGTGCGGTATAAAATCCCACGTCTTAAACGAGAACAAAGGGAACAGGTGGTTTTGCCCTCAGGAATTTTTTCTTTCACAATGCCGTAGGTATTTTCTTCCACGATTTTGTAATCCACGCCAATGCTTTCTAAATATTCAGGCAAGACGTGTTCAGGAAACCCCGGTTGTTTTTGATCTAAATTTACCGCCACAATGTCAAAATGAATTGGTGCGTTAAGGCGTAAATTAAGCAAAATATCCAGCAACGTGTAGCTGTCTTTACCACCAGATAAACACACCATCACCTTATCGCCATCTTCAATCATATTAAAATCAGCAATGGCCGCGCCCACATTACGGCGTAGGCGTTTTTGTAACTTATTGAAATTATAGATTTGTTTCTTCGTTTTTTCGTTTTGAGAAGTTAAATTTTCGCTCATTGGGTTTATTATTCGGTTATATCAATTTAAAAAACTTGCGTATAGTAAGGGGTAATGGGATTTTTTCCAATAGGAATGTGCAGGATTAGGGGTCTTTTTTTAGGTAGCAATAAGTAGAAAAAACGATCTACAAGATCCGTAAAAATTCCTGTATAATCAACTACAATTTTTGTCTAATTTTTATTTGCTTGTGAGAATACACAATGCTTGAAACATCACAAACAATCCCTGAATTGGTTTCTTGGGCGAGAGAGCGAGAGTTTTCGCTGAATTTGCCTACCGATCGTTTGGCGTTTTTATTGGCGATTGCCATTTATAACAATGAGCGCTTAGACGGTGAAATGCTGGAAACGGATTTAGTGGATATTTTTCGTCATATCGCCTCAGCCTTTGAGCAATCTCCCGATAATATTGCCACCCGCGCCAATAATGCGATTAATGAATTAGTGAAACAGCGCTTTCTCAATCGTTTTAGTAGTGAATTTACCGAAGGCTTGGCGATTTATCGTTTAACGCCGTTGGGCGTTGGGGTGTCGGATTATTATATTCGCCAACGTGAATTTTCTGCCTTACGCCTTTCTGTTCAGCTTTCAATTGTGGCAGATGAAATTCAACGCGCTTCTGAAGCAGCGGAAGAAGGGGGCGATGAGCATCATTGGCGGCGTAATGTGTTTGCGCCATTAAAATATTCTGTGGCGGAGATTTTTGATAGCATTGATTTTTCTCAACGTGTGATGGACGAAAATCAGCAAAGCATTAAAGATGAAATCGCAGAGCTATTAACCAAAGATTGGCAAGCCGCTATTTCAAGCTGTGAACGCTTGTTAGATGAAACATCAAGCAATTTGCGTGAATTGCAAGATACGCTCAATTCTGCCGGAGATAAACTGCAAGCACAATTATTACGCATTCAAGATTGTGTGATCGGTCAGGAAAATCTTTATTTTATCGATCAGCTTATCATTGATTTGCAAGCAAAATTAGACCGCATTATCAGCTGGGGGCAACAGTCTATTGACTTATGGATTGGCTATGACCGCCACGTGCATAAATTTATCCGTACCGCCATTGATATGGACAAAAATCGCGTCTTTTCTCAGCGTTTACGTCAGTCTATTCAACAATATTTTGAAAATCCTTGGTATTTATGGACAGCGCAGGCTGAGCGTTTAGTGGATTTGCGTGATGAAGAACTGGTGCTGCGTGAAGAAGATGCGCTCGGGGAACTGCCAGAAGAATTACAATACGAAAGTTTGGCTGATTTACACGATCAAATTGTAGAACATATGCAAAGCCTCTTAATTGCCTACCGTGAACATAACCGTCCGATTGATTTGAGTTTAGTGCTAAAAGAACAGTTGGAAAATTACCCAGTTTCACGCCATTTTGATGTGGCACGAATTATTGTCGATCAGGCAATGCGCTTAGGTATGGCAAGTGGTGATTTAACTGGCGCTTATCCGCAATGGCAAAAAATTAACGAGCAGGGCGCTGAAGTACAAGCCAATCTCATTGATGAATATAACTAATTTTTAGAGAACCAAATAATGACAGAACAGCTACAAGAGATACTTTCAATAAAACAAGCCCAAGCTATTGCTAACCCTCTTTTCCCTGTGGTGGATAGTCAGTTACGTGCAGGGCGACACATTAGTATAGAGCAATTGGATAATCACGCGTTTTTGATGGATTTTCAACCCGAACTAGATCAATTTTACCGCCGTTATAATGTGGAACTAATCCGAGCGCCAGAAGGCTTTTTCTATTTGCGCCCTAAAGCCACTACGCTGATTGCACGTTCGGTGCTTTCTGAATTAGAAATGTTGGTTGGTAAAGTGCTGTGTTATTTGTATTTAAGCCCAGAGCGCCTTGCTCAACAAGGCATTTTTAGCACGCAAGAAGTGTATGATGAATTGCTCAATTTAGCCGATGAAAGCAAGCTGTTAAAAGTGGTGAATCAGCGTTCTTCAGGTTCAGATTTAGATAAACAAAAACTGGCAGAAAAAGTCCGCGCCGCATTAAATCGCTTACGCCGTTTAGGAATGATTTCAACCGTCGGTGATCAGCATAGTGGAAAATTTGTGATTTCAGAAGCAGTATTCCGTTTTGGTGCAGAAGTGCGCGCTGGTGATGATCCAATGGAAGCGCAATTACGCTTAATCCGCGATGGGGAAGCCGCAACACCACAATCCTTACAAGATGAGAAAAGTGCGGTGCAAAATGGTGAAGAAATTGAAGAATTTGATGAAGAAGGGGAAGAATAATGACCAAAGAATTTGAATTAGAAAGCGATAATTTAACCCTTGAAAGCGAAGAAATGGAAAATCATCAAACGGAAGAATTAGATATTATGGAAACCGTATCGGTGCAATCGCAAGATACGGCCGCACCTGTTGGGCAAAATGTAGAACGTGGGAAATTTCGTTCACTCACACTGATTAACTGGAACGGTTTTTTTGCCCGCACTTTTGATTTAGATGAATTAGTTACCACCTTATCAGGGGGAAATGGGGCAGGGAAATCCACCACAATGGCCGGCTTTGTTACCGCACTGATTCCTGATTTAACTCTATTGCATTTCCGTAACACCACAGAAGCAGGGGCAACCACAGGTTCACGGGATAAAGGTTTGCACGGTAAACTCAAACCAGGGGTTTGTTATGCCGTGTTAGATGCAGTGAATTCTCGTCATCAACGTGTTTTAGTGGGCGCACGTCTGCAACAAGTGGCTGGGCGCGATAAAAAAGTGGATATTAAAACCTTTTCTATTCAAGGTCTCCCTTTATCTTTAGCGCCAATTAGTGTCCTAACTGAAGTGGTAAGTGAGCGTCAAGCCCGTGTGCTGACCTTAAACGAATTAAAAGAAAAATCGAAACACTTGGCGCGCAATTTAAGCAATATCACTCAATCACCGATTATCACGGAATGATGTTTGATTTAGGCATTATTTCTAAGCGTCTGCGTTCGTCTTCTGATCGCAGCAAGTTTTATAAATTAATCGAAGCCTCACTTTACGGTGGGATTTCCAGCGCTATTACCCGATCTTTGCGTGATTATTTATTGCCAGAAAACTTAGGGGTGCGTAAGGCTTTCCAAGATATGGAAAGTGCCTTGCGCGAAAACCGAATGACCCTTGAAGCGATTAAAGTAACGCAATCAGATCGTGATTTATTCAAGCATTTAATTACTGAAACCACCAATTATGTAGCGTCAGATTATATGCGTAATGCCAACGAACGCCGCGGCAATGTGGAAAATGCGTTAGCGCACCGTAAAGAATGGTATTTAGCTAAATCGGAGCGCGATTTATCGCAACATCGCTTGGTGGATTTTAGCCGTGAATTGGCGGAACTCAACGAAAGTGAACAAACCCTTGAAGTGGATCATCAAAGTGCCGTTGATCATCTGAATTTAGTGTTGAATGCCTTACGTCATCAAGAAAAAATCTCACGTTATCAAGATGATGTAGAAAGTCTACGGGAAAAGTTAGAAGAACAAAAATTTGCCGTAGAAGAAGCCTCTGAACAGCACGAAGAAAGCCAAGCGCAGTTAGAACAGTATGAGCAAGAAGTGGATCAACTGCGTGGTCAATTAGCGGATTATCAACAAGCCCTTGATGCGCAACAAACTCGTGCGTTGCAATATCAACAAGCTATTCAAGCGCTGGAAAAAGCCAAAACCCTTTGTGGTTTAGCGGATCTTTCCACTAAAAACGTGGAAGATTACCACGCCGAATTTGCTGCGCAAGCCGAAGATCTCACCAATAAAGTGCTGGATTTAGAGCAAAAAATGTCGATTTCCGAAATGGCGAAATCGCAGTTTGATAAAGCCTATCAACTCGTTTGCCAAATTGCAGGGGAAATGCCGCGTTCGGCCGCGTGGGAAAGTGCAAAAGCCTTGTTGCGAGAATATCCAAGCCAAAAAGTGCAAGCGCAACAAACGCCACAACTTCGCGCTAAATTACACGAATTGGAACAGCGTTATCAGCAACAACAAAGTGCGGTGCGTTTTATTGAAAGAATTTAATCAGCGTGCAGAATTAGAACTCGAAACCGCCGATGAAATTGAAGAATATTATGCCGAGCAAGAAAGCCTTGTTGATGAGCTAAATGAAGAATTGGCGGAGCAGGTGGAACAGCGCTCAACCTTGCGTCAAAAACGTGAACAGTTGAACGCGCGTTACAATGAAAATGCCAATAAAGCGCCAGCCTGGCTCACTGCCCAATCTGCACTTGAGCGCTTGCAAGAACAAAGCCATAGCCAGTTTAGCGACAGCCAAGATGTGATGAATTTTATGCAATCACTGTTGGTGAAAGAACGTGAATTAACCATTAAACGCGATCAGTTAGAGCAAAAACGTCAGCAACTTGATGAGCAAATTTCCCGTTTAAGTCAGCCAGATGGTTCTGAAGATCCGCGTCTAAATGTGTTAGCAGAACGCTTTGGGGGCGTGTTACTTTCTGAGCTTTATGATGATGTGCCGATTGAAGATGCCCCTTATTTCTCTGCGCTATATGGCCCAGCTCGCCACGCAATTGTGGTGCGCGATTTAGAGGCGGTGAAAGCACAATTAGCTCAGCTTGAAGATTGCCCTGATGATTTATACCTTATTGAAGGGGATCCAAGTTCTTTTGATGACAGCGTATTGTCAGCTCAAGAGCTTGAGCTAGGGGTTGTGGTTCAGGTGTCGAACCGTGAATTACGTTATTCAAAATTCCCTGAAACTCCATTATTTGGCCGTGCCGCGCGGGAAAAACATTTAGAAGCCTTGCAAATTGAACGTGATGAGGTGTCGGAACAATATGCAGAATGCGCCTTTGATGTGCAAAAATGCCAACGTTTACACGAACATTTCAGCCAATTTGTTGGTTTACACTTGGCCCTTGCATTCCAGCCAAATCCTGAAGAGTTAATGGCAGAAATTCGCCGTGAACAAGGAGAAATTGAGCGTGAATTAGGACAGTTTAGCACCACAGAACAACAAATTCGTCTTAAATTAGACAGTGCTAAGGAAAATTACAGTTATTAAATAAACTGATTCCGCAGCTTTCTGTAGTTGATGATGAAAGTTTATTGGATCGCATTGAAGAATGTCGCGAACAGCTTGATTTAGCCGAGCAAGATGAGCATTTTATCCGTCAATATGGCGTGACATTGTCACAGCTTGAACCGATTGCCAACACTCTACAAAGCGATCCTGAAAATTACGAACGCTTAAAAGCGGAATACGAACAAGCGGTTAATCAGCAAAAACAAGTACAGTTGCGTGTGTTTGCCTTGGCGGACGTAGCGCAGCGTAAAGCGCATTTTGATTACAAAGAAAGCGTGCAATCGGAAACCTCCGAATTAAATGAGCAACTGCGTAACCGTTTAGAGCAAGTGCAACAACAGCGCGAACAGCAACGCGAGCAAGTGCGTCAAAAACAAGTGCGTTTTGCCCAATATAATCAAGTTTATATTGAACTGCGCAGTTCTTATGAAGAAAAAAATAAAGTGCTCAACGAGCTACTTGAAGAAATCAGCCAGCTTGGTGTACGCGCAGATGACGGGGCAGAGCAACGCGCCCAAGCTCGCCGTGATGAGCTTTCGCAACAGCTTTCAACCGTGCGTAACCGCCGCCGCTATTTAGAAAAACAATTAACGCTCATCGAAAGTGAAAGTGAAAATCTGAACCGCCGTATTCGCAAAGCGGAGCGTGATTACAAAACCCAGCGTGAATTGGTGGTCGCGATGAAAGCCAGCTGGTGTGTGGTGTTGCGTTTATCACGCAATAGTGATGTGGAAAAACGCTTAAATCGTCGTGAACTGGCTTATCTTTCTGCCGATGAATTGCGTTCAATGTCAGATAAAGCCCTTGGTGCGTTGCGAACCGCGGTGGCGGATAATGAATATCTGCGTGATGCCTTGCGTTCATCGGAAGATAATCGCAAGCCTGAAAATAAAGTGCGGTTCTTTATTGCGGTTTATCAGCATTTGCGTGAGCGTATCCGTCAAGACATTATCAAAACGGACGATCCAATTGATGCGATTGAACAAATGGAAATCGAATTATCTCGCCTTACCGCAGAATTAACCAATCGTGAGAAAAAATTGGCGATTAGTTCTGAAAGTGTGGCGAACATTATGCGTAAAACTATTCAGCGTGAGCAAAATCGTATTCGTATGCTTAACCAAGGACTACAAAATATTGCCTTTGGTCAGGTGAAATCGGTGCGCTTAGTGGTGAATATTCGTGATACTCACGCAATGTTGCTGGACGCACTTTCCGATCGCCAAGAGGATTATCAAGATTTATTCTCTGATAACCGCATTACCTTCTCCGAAGCCATTGCGAAATTGTATCAGCGCTTAAATCCGCATATTGATATGGGGCAGCGTACGGCACAAACCATTGGCGAAGAATTGTTGGATTACCGCAATTACCTTGATTTGGAAGTGGAAGTCTATCGTGGCGCAGACGGCTGGTTGCGTGCGGAAAGTGGCGCATTATCAACAGGTGAAGCCATTGGTACTGGTATGTCAATCTTGTTAATGGTGGTACAAAGCTGGGAAGAAGAAAGCCGCCGTATTCGTGGTAAAGACATTGTGCCTTGTCGCTTATTATTCCTTGATGAAGCGGCACGTCTAGATGGAAAATCTATTTCCACCTTATTTGAGCTTTGCTCTCGCTTGGATATGCAATTACTCATTGCAGCCCCTGAAAATATCAGCCCAGAGAAAGGGACAACCTATAAACTGGTGCGTAAGATTTTTGGTAACCAAGAAATGGTTCAAGTTTCTGCTTTGCGTGGATTTGGCGCAACAGAATAAGCAATGTAAAAGTGCGGTGTAAAAATCCAGATTTTTTGACCGCACTTTTGTTTCTTTGCTGTCGATGATTAACGTAGATTTTTCCAAGGAAATAAAATGCATTATTTATTTCTCGCCATTGCTTGCAGTGTTGCTGTTTCTGTATTACTAAAAGTCGCACGCAAATTCAACGTGGTGATCGAGCAAGCAATCGCCTTCAATTATCTTATCGCACTTTTACTCAGCTATTTTTTATTACAGCCGAACTTTCAAGGGCAAGGCTTTACCGATTTTATCGTACAAAATGAAAATAGCGCGATTTTCCTGAGTTTAGGCTTATTGCTGCCTAGCGTGTTTATCATTATGTCAAAAGCCGTTGAATTTGCAGGCATTGTGCGTTCTGATGCAGCGCAGCGTTTATCTTTATTTTTGCCTATTTTGGCGGCGTTTGTATTATTTGGCGAACAGCTCAGTCAATCGCGTATTATCAGCTTAATCTTGGCGTTTTCAGCGTTATTTTGTTTAATCAATAAACCGCGTCGAGCAAGGGCTTTCGGTTAAAGGAGGATTGAGTTTGCTCGCTGTGTGGTTTGGTTATGGCGTGATTGATATTTTATTCAAGCAGACCGCCAAAATGGGCAGCGCCTTTCCAACTACCTTGTTTATTGCCTTTGCCTTAGCAATGTGCGTGATGTTTATGTATTTATTGATTAAACGAACCCAGTGGAATGGGGCGAGTCTGTTAGCTGGCATTGTACTCGGCGGGCTAAATTTTATGAATATTCTATTTTATATTCGCGCTCATCAAAGTTTCAGCCAAAATCCAACCCTTGTTTTTGCTGGAATGAATATTGGCGTAATTTGTCTTGGCACGCTTGTTGGTGCAATAGTATTCAAAGAAAAAATAAGCAAAATCAATGGGGTAGGCGTGATGCTTGGTATTTCTGCTATTCTTAGCCTATTTTATTTAGAACCTTTTTTGACAAGGTAAGATAATGCAAGATAATTTCAGTTTTTTTGTTTACGATTACGAAAGTTTTGGGGTAAATCCAGCCACCGATCGCCCTGCACAATTCGCCGGGATTCGCACGGATAAGGATTTTAATATTATTGGCGAGCCTGTGATGTTCTATTGCAAGCAAACCAATGATTACTTGCCCTCGCCAACCGCGGTAATGGTAACGGGCATTACACCACAGCAATGCAATGAGCAAGGCTTGCCTGAACCTGAATTTGCTGCGCGAATTTTGCAAGAGTTCTCTCAACCAAACACTTGTGTAATGGGCTTTAATAATATTCGTTATGATGATGAAATGACCCGTTATACCTTTTATCGGAATTTTATCGATCCTTACGAATATAGCTGGAAAAATGGCAATTCTCGCTGGGATTTACTGGATTTAGTGCGTGCCTGCTATGCCTTGCGGCCTGATGGCATAAACTGGGTTTATGATGATGACGGAATGCCATCTTTCCGCTTAGAAAATTTAACCAAAGCCAATGGAATAGAGCATAGCAATGCCCACGATGCAATGGCTGATGTGTATGCAACCATTGAAATGGCGAAATTAATCAAGGAAAAACAGCCAAGATTATTCCAGTTTTTCTTTGAGCATCGCGATAAAAAATCCCTTGAAGCAATGATTAACACTGCAGAAATGACGCCATTGGTGCACGTTTCAGGAATGTTGGGGAATTATCGCGGTAACACCACTTGGATTGCCCCTTTAGCCTGGCACCCAACCATAAAAATGCCGTCATCGTATGTGATTTAGATAGCAATATTGATGATCTACTCAATAAAAGTGCGGAAGAATTACGCCAAAATTTATATACCAAAAAGCGGAATTGGAAGAACAAGGTATTTTACCTGTACCATTAAAATTAGTGCATATCAACAAATGTCCAATTTTAGCTCCAGCCAAAACCTTACTACCAGAAAATGCACAACGCTTAGGCATTGACCGCCAGCGTTGCTTAGCAAACCTTGCTAAATTGCGTGCAGATCTCAACATTCGTGAAAAAGTATTACAGATTTTCACTGATGAACACGTCTTTGAGCCAAGCGATAATGTAGAAACTGAATTGTATAGTGGATTTTTCAGTCCAAATGACAAGAATAATATGGCCATTTTACGCGATTTATCCCCTGAAAAGTTGGCCGAGCATAATTTAACCTTCCAAGATAAACGTGTTGATGCGTTGTTATTCCATTATCGCGCGCGCCATTTCTACAAGACTTTAAGCCGAGCAGAGCAATTACGCTGGGATAAATACCGCCGTAGAAAGCTGGAACAAAGTGCGGTGCAAGCAAGAATTACAAGCCTTGGCGGAAGAATATCAAAATAATCCTGAAAAATTAGCCTTATTGCAGCAGGTTTATGAATATGGGGTAAAATTATTGGGTTAGATTTGTGATACTGTAACAATCTGATTGAATTTTGCTAAATTGCGTAGAATAAAAAATCGAGTAATCTAACTGCTCGATTTTTTTATTTTTCGCGTAGCGCAATCATTTAGAATTAATAAAGTAAGGCTAAAAAGCGGAAAATCATTAAATAGATTAACTAATCTTATTCCAGTTATTGTTCTTAAGATCTCAAAAATAGCAGGTAAGTAAAATCATCGTAAAGATTATAGATTTTGTTACATTGATTTTTAATTCAATTAAGCAAGGCTAGATTTTTTATCTAGCGTTTATTTTGACTGCCATATTTATCTACATCATTCTTTAATTTTCCTTTACATTTCATCATTGACAGTGTGTAACTCATAAAACCTAAGCGTTACAGCGTGGTCAAAAACCTTAATTTTACCTTGTTTAACTAGTGAAAGTAATCTGTGTATAAGTCTGTGATTTTGTTGATCCGTAGTTTTTGCTAACCTGATAACTGATTTCGCATAATGTATATTATGTTAAATAATATACATATAAAAGTAACTTTTGTACCGCTCTTTTTGTCATATCCTACAGCATATCTTTATGGCGTTTTTAATGTTTCGACTTGGAATCTTTTCTTCGGTTATTCTTTATATGAAATATCTTTTCAGTGGATTTATGATGATGAGATCATTTAGATTTGATTTTCGCAATGAATATAAAATGAATATTAGTGAGATTTAAGAAATCTTTAAGATTTGAGTCTTAAAAAATATAGGAAAAGCCTATCTGACAATTTGTTACAACGTTACAAAAATAAATCGCAAAAAATTGGTAAAAAATGAGAAAAATAAGGATTTTGTTTAAATAAAGGAATATAAAAAACGCCTGCACTATTTGTTTAGCACAGGCGCTTTAAAAAGGAATTAAAATGCAGCAAAGAATTAATCAACAAAACGTAATTTTGGAGAAGAATTTCTTACTCGATGGTTTTTTACGGTTGTTTTGTTTCAGGTTTATCTACAGCTTCAACAAAGCTTAACGGCTGTTCATCTTTAATTTCATCTTGTTGAATAGCGAGATCATCTTCAAACTCTTCTGGTTCAAACATAATGCCATCACCGCTTTCTCTTGCATAAAGCGCAATTAACGCCCCACTAG
>NZ_PQVI01000141.1 GCF_002921145.1 Avibacterium endocarditidis | reverse complement strand
ATGCAAATAGAATCAATCCCTAAATAACCTCCATAAATAAAATACGATAATATGTATAAATAAAAGTTTACGATTTATTTCATAAACTATTTATCAACTTTCTTATATCTAGCTTTATTCCTTTGGAAGCCCATCCACAAACCTATGTAAATCTAGATTTCCGCTATTAATATAGTCTAGCATATTTTCTCTTATGGTCTCTTCATCTGTATATTCAGGAGAATTGATATCTTCATCTATATAGTTAATATCTTTAGATATAAAGTCTAAGTATTGTTTTTTATGTTAGGTGATGAATATAATTTTAAACATGCGTTAATGTCATTGTGGAAATATTTATCCAGCATAACTCCTTTTTCGGGAAGGCGGATTTTTTTCAATGATGATATATTGATCCAATAATTTATTGCTTTTAATTAACCTAGGAAAAGGATAAAGATTATTATAAAGATGTATATATTCATTAGTGAATAATGAGTTATTTTCATTTTATTCTTACATCAAGACAATGTAGTGTCCCTAGATATTTGAATTGTTCCAGAGCCAACTTATCATTAGAAAGTTTTTCTTTACTTGAGTGAGTAGGTTAGCCGCATTACTATTATTTATAATAAAAAATAAAAGTGTTAATAAAAGTTTTTTCCTTGTTTGGTACATTATTTTAACTCCCAAAAATAATTTTTAGCAAGAGGCTGTCCAGCCTGATTTAATATATAATGATGGTTTCCAATAGCATTACCATTATGCCATAGAGTAACATGTCCTGAAGCTTGCCAAGCAATAGGATCAATTGGAATCATCGCATAAATTCCTCTTTTAATGCCTCAATTTCGAGTAACGATAAGTAGTTTAGTGAAGAATTGGAAATTAATTTCCAAGCGAGTGTTCCATCTAGTAATGGATGCAGTGGCATAGATGGACGAGTGATATTTTTAAATTCAACAATTGCTGGGTTTGTTTCTGTGCCAATGCAAATATCACCAACTTTTAAGTTGGTTGGTATTTCACGGTTAGTGCAAGTCACATTGATCGAGATGGATTCGGTTTTTCCTAAACTTATTACCTCATCGCCTCTTACAAAAGAAATATAATGATCAAATCCTTTTTCAAATAAGGCATCTTTAGCCCTTACTTTATAATAAAGTTCGGTTCGTCCTTTAGCATATTCAATTTGATGCTCAAAGCTTTCAAAAGGTAAGTAATGACGTGTGGAAGAATGACTAGGCCCTCTAGCTTTATTTTCGTATTTTCAACATAGCTTGATACTTGATCTACTGAGAATATTTCATACCATTCAGGATGAGAATGACTTCCTTTTAGCAAATATTCATCTTTATCTCCATCGAATCTGAGCGGTTCACAACTATGCTTAAATAAATTTATTGCAGGTGTGCAATGTAGTCTAAAAGTTGATTTTCTAATTTGAACATCTGAAGACAATGGTTCAGAGAAATAGAGGTTTAATATAAATTGATTTGATTCATCAAGAGTATTTGGTAGTGGAGCGATACCATTTACGTCAAAGAACATGAAGCTTTCGGGAAAGCAGAAATATTCTTGTAAGATCCGATAACCACTGTAAGCATTTTTAGGGTAAGGTAAGAGAGCGTCTTCTTTATTAAATCCTGCAGGTGAAAAATTAAACTCAGGTAATGTTATTTTCTGGTCGTTGACAACAATCTCTGCACCTGTCAAGTAATAGCTAAACCATAGATATAGTTGCTGATTAGTGTAATCATCTGCCCCTAGATAAAAACGCAACTTATTTAAATCTAGTTCAGAGAATTTTAGTGGCGATTCACTAGAAAATACTAAGCTAATAATAGCTTGCTCGTTACTATTTAATACACTTGCATCTGAAAGAGAGAAGGGATTGAGCCAAACATCACGGCAAGTCTGAAATTGACATTGTAGTTTTTTGTCGGAGTTACCAGATGTTATAGGACGGCTTAATAACGTGGTACCTTTATTTACGACATCAAAACCTTTTGCGACTTTAGGGTTGGGAAAAAATTCAACGATAGTCATACTTGGTGTTGGGCGCAGATAATTTGGCCAGAGCATATTAATTAAACTATGAGTGAACTCTGGAAATTGATCTTCAATTTTAGCTCTTAAACTACCAGATAAAAAGGCAAAGCCTTCTAGTAATCGTTCAACATCGGGATCGGCACTTTTTTCAGATAAAAATTAGCCAAATGAGGCTTTTCATTAGCAATTTTTTTACCTAATTCACGCAGATAATCTAATTCTTGTCTAAAATATTTTTCAAGAGACATAATCACATCTTAAGTAATGTTGCTCATATCTAGATAATAACGATGATCGTTATCTAGGTGTAAATTAAAGGCAATGTCTTTGGTGTAGTCTTCAAAGGATACTGTTGCCGTGACGTAAAAAAAAATAGGGTTAGAGGTTGCTCTTCATTAGGAAATGGTGTCACATTTACCGCGATGATTCGAGGCTCAAAATTCAAAATGCATTCTTGAATGATTTGGGATATTTTTTGATAGATATCTCCTGTATTACTCGTGGCATCATTTAAGTCCATAATACCTAATTGGACCGCACTTTGTGATGTGCCTGGATGGGTATTAAGGATATTGTTAAGATTATGTTTTATTGACTCGATAAAAGTTTTGAGACCAGAATGGGAGAGAGGAGAAGGATTTACCTCCTTCCCCTGTATACGCTCAAATAAGCTAGCTGTACTATCTCGTTGCCAACTTAATAATGCCATTTTTCTATTCCTTGTCTAGACGACCAACAAGCGATAGTTCAAAGTTAGATCCCATATATTTAAAGTGTGGTCTTAATTTGATGGAAGACAAGAACCAACCTGGATCTCCCTCTACATCTGATACAGAAATAGATGCCGCTCTGAATGGACGACGACTACGAACATCTGCAGGTGGGTTTTCTTGATCAGCGACATATTGCTTGAGCCATTTATTTAACTCGGTTTGTAAATCAGTTGCTTCTTTCCAGCTACCAATTTGCTCACGTTGTAACACTTTTAAGAAATGAGCTACTCGAGTGATCATAAATGTATATGGTAATTGAGTACCTAATTTGTAGTTGGTTTCTGCTATTTTACCCTCTTTTGTATTTGGGAAAATTTTTGGTTTTTGAACAGAATTAGCAGAAAAGAATGCAGCATTATCACTACCTTTACGCATAGTTAATGCGATAAATCCTTCTTCCGCTAATTCAAATTCTCTTCTATCTGTAATAAGCACTTCTGTTGGGATCTTTGACTGAATTTGTCCCATCGCTTCATAAATATGAACTGGTAAATCATAGACCGCACCGCCACTTTGTGGGCCAATAATATTTGCACACCAACGATATTTAGCAAAACTATCCGTCAAGCAAGAAGCTAGTAAAAATGCGCTATTACCCCATAGATAGTGTTCGTGGTCTTTACTTACATCCTCTTCATAGCCAAAAGTTTTTACCGGATTGTCTGACACAGAGTAAGGTAAACGAACTAAGAAACGAGAGGCAGTTAATCCTAAACTACGAGAGTCTTCAGATTCTCGTAATGAACGCCACTTAGCATACATTGGTCCTTCAAACACTGATTTTAGATCTTTAATTGCAGGTAATTCAGTATAACTTTGAATACCAAAGAAAGCGGGGGATACGGAAGATATAAATGGGGCGTGAGCCATAGAACCTACAGCGCTCACATATTGCAAGAGTTTCATATCTGGGGATTTAGGGGTAAATTCATAGTTCCCAATCACGGCACCAATAGGTTCTCCACCAAATTGACCATAGCCAGAAGAATAAACGTGTTTATAAAAACCAGATTGAACAATTTCAGGTGCAAATTCGAAGTCATCGAGTAATTCTTCTTT
>NZ_PQVI01000140.1 GCF_002921145.1 Avibacterium endocarditidis | reverse complement strand
CAATGCATCTGCGGATTTTCCACCGTGTTTTGGTGCTGTTGAATTTTATCTTGCGAATAATGCCAAGCCAGCACCAACTTCTCTGCCAGCTCAGAAGAAAGCCCTAAGCTTTCGCTCCATTGCTCAATCACAAAATCTTTCGGGTTAAGTAGGTGTGAACCTCGAACAGCAACCATAACGCCTTCCTATTTATTATTTCCGTTCAAAGAGAGTAATGCTCTCCAAATGCCCCGTATTTGGGAACATATCGATCATTGCCACTTGGGTTAATTGATAGCCTGCTTGCAACAACATTTGTGCATCGCGCACAAGCGTTGCGGGATTACAAGACACATACAGCACTTTTTCTGCCTGTAACTGACACAAAAACGGCATTGCAAACGCTGCGCCCGTGCGCGGGGGATCGAGCAAAATTTTGCTAAATGCTTGGCTTGCCCATTGTTGTTCAGCAAAAGATTGTGCCAGATCGCCTTGATAAAATTGGACATTTTTACAGCCATTTCGTTCCGCATTTTGTGTCGCTTTCTGCACCATTTCCGCCACGCCTTCTACGCCCACCACTTGCTTGGCTTGACGGCTTATGGGCAAGGTGAAATTGCCCATTCCGCAGAATAAATCCAGAACCTGATCTTGCGCATTTAATTTGAGCCAATCTAGCGCAGTGTCAATCATTGCTTGATTGAGTTGCGGATTAATCTGAATAAAATCACGCACATCAAAATGCAGCCGTTGCCCATTATTCAATTCATAATAAGGATTTTCGCCATAAAGCTGCTGGATTTGCACATCATCTTGCACAAACAGCATTAAGTGTTCTTGGCGAGCAAATTCAAGTAACAAAGTGCGGTCATTTTCTGCCAAATTTTTTTGATGACGTAGCAATAATGCCACACCGTTATCCGCTCGCACCAGTTCGATATGGCCTAAATTTTTCGGGTTAGACCAGTTTTGCAAAAGTGCGGTGATTTTTGGCAACAAATTATTGAGTGGTGTTTCGATAACAAGACAAGACTGCACTGGCTCAATATTTTGCGAATTTTTTTGGCGAAAACCAATGCGCAGTCCCAGCTTTTTATCCCAATTTATACTCAAGCGTAAACGGCGGCGATAATGCCATTGGCTACCCACAATTCGGGG
Organism: Avibacterium endocarditidis; assembly: GCF_002921145.1. Taxonomy (GTDB): domain Bacteria; phylum Pseudomonadota; class Gammaproteobacteria; order Enterobacterales; family Pasteurellaceae; genus Avibacterium; species Avibacterium endocarditidis. Next base: position 7,397 of record NZ_PQVI01000140.1, on the reverse strand, counting down.
CATTAAGGTAATTGGTTCAGCTTGCAATTTCGTTAAACGCTGAAATAAGGCGCGCTCTTTTGCTTCCCGTTGTATTTCCAAGGGAATATGCTGAGTTTGGCAGCCACCACATTTTGCATAATGAGCACAAGCAGGCTGCACACGCTGTGGGCTAGTTTGCAACCATTTTTTCGCTACCCCTTTGCCATATTGACGCTTTTCTTCCAACACTTCGACCTGCACTTTTTCATCAGGCAGCGCATTTTCGATAAACCAAGTTTTACCTTGAATTTTTGCTACGCCTAGCCCTTGATAATCTAAATCTTGCACTTGCGCGGTAAAAGTGCGGTGTTTTTTTTCCACTTTTTTCGGGGAGTAAAGTAATGCCATAGGTTATTTCTGATACAAAACATGTTGGGTGAATAATTCTCGACTTTTCAACGGTTTATTGCCTAAATAAGGTTTCAAGGCAATGCGAATAAAGCGTTTCGCCGCTTGTAACACCGCCTGATCGTGAAACTCTCGCCGCTCAAACGCCAGCAATTCTCTGCCATAAAAAGTGAGATTATCCTTAATTAAAGAAGCAATAAAGCCTTTTTCTTCGCGATAACGATAGGTCATATTTTCATCGACAGGCTCGCCTGAACCTGCACAATGGCAAAAATCAATGCCATAGCCCATTGCTGTAAGTAATTGAAATTCAAAGGTTCGCAGGCTTGGTTCGACTGACTCAGACACACTCGCCAAGCCCGTAATACATTTTAGATAGTCTTGGAAAATCTCAGGATAAGGGGTCTCAACGGCCAGCAAACGCATCAGCAATTCATTCACATAAAAACCGCTATAAAGCGCCGTAGGCTGCATTGGCAAAGTGAGCGATGCCGCTTCGGCTTTGGTCAGGGTTTTCAGCTCCCCCTTTCCAGTCCAACGCAGAAGCAACGGCGTAAACGGCTGCAAAATGCTTTTCCACGCTGAACGCTTTGTTCTCGCCCCTTTCGCAATCACCGTCAAACGCCCCGTTTCTTCCGTAAACAAATCCACCAATAAACTCGTTTCGCTGTACGCCCTACGATGCAAAACAAAGCCCCGCTGCCAATTTTCGATAACCTTATCCTTAGCTAATCATTCGTTAAAGTGCGGATATTTTAACAGATTTTTGGCAGAGTTAGGGGGAAAAGTGCGGTGGGATTTTTTGGTGTTTTTTGCAAAATAAAAATGTTATTTATAAAAATAACAAAAACACCTTGACGAATAATCATACCAGAATATAATGCATATTAACTTTGTAATTTCAACAAGGAACAAAATGAAACTACAAGATCTTGTACGATTTGAAATCGGTACACTACTTTCTCGGCTAAATGAACAAGCTGGTAGCCCTTGCTACTCATTATATGATCAAGCGGATCTACAAGCAGATTTTGAAACTCGAACAGAATCCACACAAGGAAAACAAATTTGTACACCAGACACACCTACACTGCTACAAGAAGATGATGTCATTTTTAGCTTGATCTCAGGCTCAGCAGTCCAAGTCTGTCAGGCGCGTGCTGGCTACGCATTTTCTCACAACTATGCTCGTCTATGTCCCTCAAAAGAACTTGATAAGAGCTTTTTGGTTTATTTACTGAATAATGATGCTGATATAAAACGGCAGTTAGTCGCCAGTTTGCAAGGATCTAGTGTTATGAAATATAGCCTTAACCAATTAAAAAACCTACAACTTTCGCTCTTCCTACATTGTCTGTGCAACAGGCTATCGGGCAAGTTGATCGTCTGCAACGCCGTATCACAATGCTTAAAAAACGGGTAGCAGATAATGAAGCACAACTTACCGCATACTTACTGAATAATTTTCAAAAACAATGCAAATCTAACATCAAGAATTAAGGAATGATTATGTCTAACTATCAATACGAATCCGAGTTTGAACAATCCCTTATTGAATATCTCTCCACGGGAAACATTACCACCGCTGATCATTTGCAAGGCTTAAGCCATTATTTAGATTTCCCTAGAAAAACAAGAATTTGGGAATATCTTCCTGACATTAAAACAACAGAACAACTTTGGGATAATTTTAAAGGTATTTTAGAACGCTTAAATAGACAATCATTAAAATCGCCTTTAAGCGAAAATGAATTTAATCAAGTAAAAACTAAACTGGCGGAGCAAACTCGCACACCGTTTGACGCGGGTAAATTTCTTTATGGAACCAATGGCGTTTCACAAATCGAGATCGATTTAGACGATGGTCGTCACGTTTTTTTAACCGTTTTTGATCAAAACAAGTTGGAGCAGGCAACACGGTTTATCAAATTGTGAATCAAATTGAACGCCCTGCTGTTATCCCTGGTAAACAAATCGCCGCTTTGATGTGACTTTGCTGATCAATGGATTGCCCATTATTCAATTAGAGCTAAAGGCAGATGCACATTCCGTTGATGAAGCCCTTAATCAAATGGAGCAATATATTAAAGAGCAACAATACCAGGGGATTTTCTCTACGATACAAATTTTGGTTGGAATGACGCCACATAATGCAAGATATATGGCAAACACCACGGCTGATTATTTTAATAAGGATTTTTCCTTTGCCTGGCAAAAACGCAGTGACAACAGTATTGTGCGCTCTTGGAAAGACTTTGCAGACTCAATGCTATCTATCCCAATGGCACACCAAATGGCAACCAATTATATGATTTTAGACGGCACACCAAATAAAACAATGCTGAAAGTAATGCGTCCTTACCAAGTTTATGCCACGCAGGCGGTCATTGAAGGGATCAAACAAGCCGATTTTGAAATGGGGGATAAAAAAATTGGCTATATTTGGCATACCACAGGCTCGGGAAAAACTATCACCAGTTTCAAGACCGCTTGGCTGGCAAGCCGTTTACCAAAAGTAAACAAGGTAGTTTTTGTCGTTGATCGTATCGCATTAACTAAACAAACCCTTGAAAACTATCGTGCTTATGATCCTGATAACAATGATGATGTCGGCTCAATTCTTGATACCAATAACACCCGAGATTTACGCAAAAAACTCAAAAGCAATGCAAACGGCATTATTGTTACCAGTGTACAAAAACTTGGCAAACTGGCAAAAAGCCGTGATTTTATCGCACCCAATAAAAATATCGTTTTTATTGTTGATGAAGCTCACCGCTCCACCGCGGGGGAACAGTTCCAACTCATTAAAGATAAATTCAAGCATAGCGTTTGGGTGGGATATACTGGCACCCCAATGTTTGACGGAAAAACCACAAAAGAAATTTTTGGTGAATTATTACATGCTTACACAATTAAAGAAGCCATTGCAGATCGCAACGTACTAGGCTTTAAAGTGGATTTCAAAAGTACTGTAGATATTCGCGAACTACTTAAACAAAAATACCCAGATTGGTCGTCAGAAGAGAAAATTGATGCTGAGCTTGAAGCGATGCGTAAAGAAGAATTTGATGAAGCTAAATTCTTAGACAATGATAACAAAAGCACGATCACCAAAGGCGAAAAAGTAGAACGCACGCTCACCCGCAATTTTTATGATGAAAGTGATGAACATATCCGCCTTGTAGTTGCGGATATTTTTAAAAATTGGCGTAACCGTTCCAATGATTTCAAATATAACGCCATGTTCACCACCCACGTCAGCGGCACTGGCGCTAGCACACCACTTGCTTCAAGATACTATCGAGAATTCCAACGTGTAAACAAAGAGCGGTCGGAAAAAGGTGAATTTATCTTAAAAGTTGCCTTAACTTATAGCCTTAATACAGAAAACAGCGATGGAATGGCACAAACAAATCAAGCCTTACACGATGCAATCAATGACTATAACGCAATCTTTGGCACAAACTGGGGCTTAAATACAATTCCAGAATATTTTGATGATCTCAGTTCACGCTTAAATAAAACCGTTTATGACCGAAATTATCTTGATCTGGTCATCGTTGTCGATCAACTGCTCACGGGTTTTGATGCCCCAGGGCTTAACACACTCTATGTCGATCGTATCCTAAAAGGTGCTGGGCTAGTGCAAGCCTATTCACGCACCAACCGAATCGCAGACCTGCAAGAAAAACCTTGGGGACAAGTGGTGAACTACCGCTGGCCTGTACAAAATGAACGCCTAATGAATGAAGCTCTCGCCACATACGCAAATAAAGATTCCGCCAATAAAGTGGAAGAACCAGCACCTATCTATGGTGATGATGACCCAACTCCACCTTGGCTAGTTAAGCCTTTCAATCAACAGTTAGAAGAAGTCAAAAAGGTTGTTCAAACACTTGCTGAATGTACGAAAAACCCAAGCGGCGAACCATTTATGCAACTTCCACATAGCGAGAAAGCGAAAGAAGAAATGCTAGGACAGCTACGCGAGTTTAATGCAGGCATTACCAAATTAAAACAATATCCTACTGAGCAAATTGACGGTCATCTTGCAGGATTTGACTACGATAATCCAGATGCATTGATTGAAGCACTTGGAATGACTCCAAGCCAATATGAAGTGCTCACCACCGTGCTTGCAGGAGAATTAAAACACCATTTAGCCAAAGAAAAGAATATTCCAATCTCCCAAATTGAGCTGCGAATGACGCACATTAAGGACATTAAAGTTGATTATGACTATCTCACCGAATTAGTGAATCAACTTATTGCCCAAGTACAAGCGGGCGAAACCGAAGCAGCAGAAAAAACGGAAGAAAAAATCCAACAATTTGCCAACGGTATGGAAGATACTTCCTATGCTGAACAAATTCGCCGTGCTACGCAAGCTATTATGGCAGGAGATTACCCTCTTAATGGTCAAGTCTGGAAAAAGATTTCTCCATCGGAACTTTCAAATGCCATAAATGCTGCAAGTAATATCACAATCGATCGCAAATTATTAGATTTTCGCAATAAATGGGGCATTACCGACATCATCAATAATGCTCAAATCCGCAATCTTATTGCGAACCATCGCTATGGCGAAAAAGATTTGGACGATGATAAAAAACTCACCAATATCATCACAGAAGGCAGCAAAAATTACACCGCACTTGCCACCGATGCAAACACACAACAATTAACCAACATCAAATACCGCACCGCATTACGCGAAGCATTTTATCAGTTGGCTGATGTGTTGGTGCAGGATTAGAACAAGGAGTTTCAAATGAATAATATCCAAACTTTACAAACATTGTTTGAACAAGCCGTACAAAAAATTGATTCAGAGAATATTGAATTCTGGTTCGCTCGCGATTTACAAACGCTTTTGGGGTATGAACGCTGGGAGAATTTTAAAACAGCTATCAATCGGGCGGTAGAAGCTTGCAAACACTCTGGACAACTGCCTTCAGACCATTTTCGTGACGTCACGAAAATGGTTACTCTTGGAAGTGGTAGCCAACGTGAAATTGAAGATCTTATGCTAACTCGCTACGCCTGTTATCTTATTGCTCAAAATGGTGATCCTCGCAAGCCAGAAATCGCTTTTGCGCAAAGTTATTTTGCTGTTCAAACACGCAAGCAAGAGCTTATTGAACAAAGAATGCAAGTACAATCTCGTTTAGAAGCACGAGAGCGATTAAAAACGTCAGAAAAAATACTTTCACAAAATATTTATGAACGTGGTGTTGATGAAAAAGGGTTTGGACGCATCCGTTCTCATGGCGATCATGCATTATTTGGTTATACCACTCAACAAATGAAAGAACGCTATGGCATCACAAAAACTCGCCCTCTTGCGGACTTTCTACCAACACTAACCATTGCTGCTAAAAATTTAGCAACAGAAATGACAAACCACAATACACAGCAAGCCAATTTACAAGGTGAAAAAGCCATTACAGAAGAGCATATACAAAACAACAGAACCATACGCAATATGCTGGGTGAACGAGGGATTCAGCCTGAAAATCTTCCTCCTGAAGAAGACTTGAAGAAAATAGAACGACAAGTTAAAGCAGAAGAAAAGAAGCTGGCGAGTAAAACAGGCAAGTTACCGAATAAATAAAATTGGAATCATAGTATGACGAATAAACACCCCAAAACCCTACAAATCTTCCTGCCAACAGGCGAACCGCAGGGGATTCGGATTATTGAAGAAAGCACATCGATTATGCGTGTGATCGAAGTGCCACGCCGTGATTTAGCGACCTTTCTAAAAATGGAGGAATCCGCGCAAGTAGCAGTGTATTTTCTTATCGGTGGTGCGGATAATGATGAAGTCTATATCGGACAGTCTGGTGAGGTAGGGAAACGCATTGAACGGCACCATATCGAAGATAAAAAGATTGGTCGCGTGCGTTGGTGCTGATTTCTCTCACGCAGAATCTCACTCAAACTCACGCTCTGTATTTGGAATGGCTTGCTATTGAAAAAGCCAAATCCTGCCAGCGTTTTAGCCTTTCTAATGGTAATAAAGGGCAGAAAACGCACACACCGCCACCATTGAAAGCAGCTTGTGAAACAATGTTTGAAATTGCGGATTTATTGCTTTCCACTTTGGGTTACCCAATTTTTGAGCCATTACGCAAAGCACAATCAGCAACCAAAAAAGAAATGATTTTCTACTGCCCACGCAATGGTATACAAGCTCAGGCTATTTATACTCAAGATGGAATGATCGTATTGAAAGGCTCAAATTTCCCCTATCTTGAGAAATCAAATGCCTCCAACTATCGTCTGAGAACCATTGCACAATGCGATGAACTAATTGAAAAAGGCATACTCACCTTAGACAAAGAGCGGTGCTTTTTTAGCAAAGATTTTCGCTTTAATAGCCCAAGCACCGCTGCGTCATTACTGATCTTAGGCAATGCTAATGGCTGGACGGAATTTAAAACCGCAGAAGGCAAAACCTTAAAAGAAATTTACGCAAGTGAAACGGAAACCCCAAGTGAATAATCCAATTATCATCTACAACACTGAGGACGGCAAAACCAAAGTGTCGCTTTATGCCCAAGATGGTACGGTGTGGCTGAATCAAAATCAGTTGGCGGAACTTTTTGCCACCTCAGTCCCTAATATCAATATGCATATAAATAACATATTGAAAGATAAAGAATTAGATAAAAATTCAGTTATTCAGTATTTCTTAATAACTGCCATCAATGGCAGTTATTACAATCTAGTACTTTAGTTCTCCAACGTAGCTGCGATCTCTAAAATCATTGCTTTTTCGCTGTATCTAAGCGTTAGCCTATGGGCTAGATGCTTAGTGATGTAGATTAGTAGGAAAATTACTTTTTTATTAAAATAATCGCATTTTCTACTAAAGCAGTTAAAATTATACAATTTTTCCTATTTACTCAAACTATCACCGTATTTGAGTATAAGCAATTTAATAAAGAGATAAGCTGATGAAAAATCATAACATACCAAAACTACGTTACCCTGAATTCACGGACGCTTGGGAAAAGTGC
>NZ_PQVI01000014.1 GCF_002921145.1 Avibacterium endocarditidis | reverse complement strand
GCAAGAAAAGCCCGATGTATTTATCGGCATCGATGCACCCGATTTCAATCTTGACATTGAACTTAAACTCAAACAACAAGGCATCAAAACCATTCATTACGTCAGCCCATCGGTGTGGGCGTGGCGACAAAATCGCATTCACAAAATTGCACGCACCACCAACCTTGTTCTCGCATTTTTACCTTTTGAAAAAGCCTTTTACGATCGTTTCAACGTGCCTTGCCGTTTTATCGGACACACAATGGCAGACGCCATTCCGTTAAAACCTGATCGCCTTGCCGCTTGTCAAATGCTTAATATTGATCCACGACAACGCTATTTAGCGATGCTGGTTGGCAGCCGTGGCTCAGAAGTGGAATTCCTTGCCGAACCTTTCTTGCAAACTGCATTATTGCTGAAGGAACAGTATCCAGATGTGCAATTTCTCGTGCCTTTGGTGAATGAAAAACGCCGCCAACAATTTGAACAAATCAAAGCGAAGATTGCTCCTGATTTAGAAATGATCTTGCTTGATGGCCAAGCACGCTCCGCAATGATCGCCGCTCAAGCCACCTTGCTGGCTTCAGGCACAGCAGCATTAGAATGTATGCTATGCAAATCGCCAATGGTCGTGGGCTACAAAATGAAGCCATTCACTTATTTCCTAGCCAAACGCTTGGTGAAAACCCCTTATATTTCATTACCGAATTTACTGGCGAATGAAATGCTCGTGCCAGAAATGATCCAGCAAGATTGCACCGCAGAAAAATTAGTAGAAAAGCTCGCCCCTTATTTTTCTACAGAAGAAAGTGCGGTGCAAAATCGCCATAGTTTAGTGCAACACTTTATTGATCTGCATAAAATGATCCAATGCGATGCGGACAAACAAGCCGCCGAAGCGGTGATTGAATTATTGCAAGGGGAAAAACAATGAGCGAATTTGTCTATCCTGATTATGAACTGGTCGCAGGCGTTGATGAAGTAGGACGCGGGCCTTTAGTGGGCGCAGTGGTAACCGCCGCAGTGATTTTAGATCCGAACAATCCCATTGAAGGCTTAACCGACAGCAAAAAGCTCTCGCACAAAAAACGCCTTGCCTTAGCCGAAGAAATTAAACAAAAAGCCAAAACTTGGGCGCTAGGGCGCGCTGAACCCGAAGAAATTGACGAACTCAATATTTTGCACGCTACAATGCTAGCGATGCAACGCGCAGTCAATCAGCTTAAAATCACACCGCACTTTGTGCTAGTGGACGGCAACCGCATCCCCCCATTGCCAATGCCCGCCCAAGCGGTGGTGAAAGGGGACAACCTAGTGGCAGAAATCAGCGCCGCCTCCATTCTTGCCAAAGTCGCCCGCGATTTAGAAATGGAAGAACTGGATAAACGCTATCCCCAATACGCCTTCGCCCAACACAAAGGCTACCCAACAAAATTACATTTAGAAAAACTGGCAGAACACGGCCCCTTACCCCAACACCGCCGAAGTTTTTCCCCAGTAAAAAAACTGATTACAGAATAAAGTGCGGTCATTTTTTCCAAAAAATTTAGAAAAATCGCACCGCACTTCTATTTTTAAACTATTTATAAGGGCAACTAGACAAGTTTTTCCCGTCCAAATTGCCCGAATGAAGAAAGAATTTTTAGAAAAGTAACGCCTGAACGCAGCGTAGCGAGTATGGGCTTACTTTTCGTAAAGAAAATTTTATTGTAATGAGGAAAAGCAATGCTCGCAAAATTTCTTACTTCCAGACAAGGCGTTTTGCCGCAGACAGTACGCTAGTACGGCAAGGCAAAACAACGCCGTATGGAAGTAAAAGAAATTTAGCGATAGTAGGGGAATATTTTCTTTGCTTACGTTCCTTTTGGGAACGCAAAAGAAAGTAAGTCGCTCAACGAGCGAAACCCGTTATATCAACAAAGAAAACCGTAATCAACCAAATAATAAACAAAACGACCAAAACCTTAACCACGGAGACCCTAATGCCCACAATCACCAATATGCCCCTTGTTAGCGTTGTGATTTTTCTTGCCATCGCTGTACTCTTGTTTATCCACAACAAAATCCGAATGGACGTTATCGCCCTATTGGTAATGCTTGCTTTTTGTGTGAGTGGCATTTTGAGCGTGCAGGAAGTTTTTGCCGGATTTAGTGATCCGAATATTATTTTGATTGCCTTGCTGTTTATTGTCGGGGAAGCCTTGGTGCGCACTGGCGTAGCCTATCAAGTGAGTGAATGGCTGATGAAAGCAGCGAAAAATAGCGAAACCCGTGTGTTGATTTTAGTGATGTTAGCGGTAGCAGGGTTGGGATCCTTTATGAGTTCCGTGGGGATTGTGGCGATTTTTATCCCTGTGGTATTGGTGATTTGTCGCCAAATGGACATTTCGCCAAGACGCCTGATGATGCCATTGAGTATGGCTGGGTTAATCAGCGGTATGATGACCTTAATCGCCACCGCCCCAAATTTGGTGATTAACGCAGAATTAATCCATCTCACCAAGCAGCGTTTTGATTTCTTTTCTTTCACGCCTATTGGCATTGTGATTTTGTTGCTTGGTATTGTGTATATGTTGGTGGCTCGCCGCTGGTTGGGGCAAGCGGAAAATGAAGAAAGCGAGAGCGTGAATCGTCATTCCATTCAAGATCTGATTGAAGATTATCAATTGCAAGCACGCACCAAACGTTTTGTAGTGCGAGCAGGATCGGATTTTATCGGGCAGCCCTTAGAAGCCTTGCATCTGCGATCTAATTATGCCTTGAACGTGCTGGCGATTGAGCGTTGGAAGCGTTTTCGTCCAAGATTTCTAGCGGATTCCTTAGGGAAAATCGAAATTCGTGAAAAAGATATTTTGCTGATTGATTGTGCTGATCCTGAGCTAGATATTAATGAATTTTGCCAACAACATCAGCTTGAGCCAACAGAGTTGCGCCCTTACCACTTTGAACAACAAGCCAAGTTTATGGGAATGGTGGAAATCACGCCAATTCCTGAAGGGGATTATCTCGGCAAGACGGTAGCAGAAATTGGTTTTCGTTCACGTTTTGGTTTAAATGTGGTGGGAATTAAACGCAATAATGAGATTTTGACAGGCAGTTTGATTGAGCTGCCATTAAAGATCGGCGATTTGCTGCTGGTGGTGGGATCGTGGAAATTGATCCAAGCAATGCGTAATAAAACAAAAGCCTTTTTCGTACTCGATTATCCTGCGGAAATTGAACGCGCCGCCCCTGCGCAAAGCCAAGCGCCTTATGCCATTTTATCCATTGTAACGATGGTGGCATTAATGGTAACAGGCGTTGTGCCGAATGTGGTTGCCGCACTCATCGCCTGTTTAATGTTAGCCAAATTCCGCTGTGTAGATGCCAAAAGTGCTTATGCCTCTATCCACTGGTCGAGCTTGATTTTAATTGTGGGAATGATGCCATTTTCCACCGCACTACAAAAAACAGGCGGGATTAATTTAATCGTAGAATTTATGATTAACACCGTAGGGGGAATGGGTAAACATTGGATTTTAATCAGCTTGTTTACCCTGACTGCGGTGATTGGTCTGTTTATTTCTAACACCGCCACTGCGATTTTAATGGCGCCGATAGCCATCACAATGGCGCAGCATTTACAGCTTTCCCCCTTGCCTTTCGCAATGACGGTGGCGATCGCTTCCTCTGCCGCCTTTATGACCCCGATTTCTTCGCCCGTAAACACAATGGTGCTGGGCGCAGGGAATTATAAATTTGGTGATTTTGTTAAAATTGGTGTACCTTTTACTTTGCTAGTTATGTTGGCAACGGTGTTTCTTGTTCCAGTATTATTTCCGTTTAAATAAGGATAAATAATGAGCATTTACGATTTAAAACCGAAGTTTCAAAATTTACTGCGTCCAACGGTGGTGAAGTTAGAACGCAAAGGCGTTACGGCGAACCAAGTTACACTTGCCGCTTGTGGGATTTCAGTCATTTTAGGCTTATTTTTGACCGCACTTTCTGCTGTGCATTGGCTGTTTATTTTAATTCCTATTTGGCTTTTTGTGCGAATGGCACTCAATGCCATTGACGGAATGTTAGCGCGAGAATTTCAGCAAAAATCGCGTTTAGGCGGTTATCTTAATGAAATTACCGATGTGGTTTCTGATGCGGCGTTGTATCTGCCTTTTGCTTTTATCGCCCCTTTTGATCCCCTTGTTATCGGGCTGATTATTTGGCTCGCCGCCTTAACAGAATTTTGTGGTGTGTTAGGGCAAGTGCAAGGGCAAACACGCCGTTATGACGGGCCTTTGGGAAAAAGTGATCGTGCCTTTTTATTTGGCTTATTAGGATTGATTTATACCTTTATGCCGATTTTACCAACGTGGTTTTACGCGCTCGCTTGGCTTGTCGTCGCGTTGTTAATTTTAACTTGCGTGAAACGCGTGAAGTCAGGGTTGGTGGAAAGCAAGGCTTTAGATCAGAATGTTGAAAATCACGCAGAAAACCGCACAGACAATGAAAGTGCGGTGCAATTTTCCGCAGAAAATGCTACGCAACAAAAATCAGAGGAGAATGAAAATGCTCGCTAAACTGGTTGATTTTCTTTTATGTCGTTTTACCTCTTTTATTACAGGTGTTCGTCCTGCAAAGAATATCGCCCTGCTTTCGGCAGATAAGCCAAGGCTTTATTACGCCAATCACAACAGCCACGGAGATTTTATTTTATTCTGGGTGTCTTTGCCTTATGAAGTGCGCAAGAAAACCCGTCCTGTGGCTGGTGCGGATTATTGGACGAAAGGCAAAATTCGCCGTTTCCTTGCGGAGAAGGTGTTTAATATGCTGTTGATCGAGCGCGGCGGCAATGATCCTAAAGCCGTAACAGAACAAATTAGCCAAGCGCTGCAAGAAAATTCGTTGATTATTTTCCCGAAGGCACAAGAAAACCAATGATGATCTTGCCCTTCAGCCTTTTAAAAGTGGTTTATATTATTTAGCCAAAGCCAATCCCAATGTGGATCTTGTGCCAGTTTGGATCAGCAATACCCATAATTTATTGCCGAAAGGCTTTATTCTGCCAATTCCTTTGCTGTGTGATCTATATTTGGGCGAGCCGATTCATTGGCAGCCGCAAGAAGATAAAACGCAATTTCTAGCGCAAGCAGAGCAGGCCTTGCTTAGCCTTAACCCGAAACATCAAGGAGCATAAAATGGAAATGTGGAATTTATTTTGGGGGTTAATTTGCAACCTTGCTATTGGCATCGGGCATTGGTTATGCGCTGAAATGGAAAGTAGGTTTTTCCACGCCCCATTCGGTGATAGACAACCTAAACGCACGCATTAATGCGTGGTGGGTGATGATTTTAATTATCTTCGCCGCCGCTTATCTCGGTTTTTATGGCGTATTGGGCTTATTTTTTATCGTTTCTTTTATGGCGTTACGGGAATTTTTATCGCTGATTGAAATTCGCCGTGGCGATCATCTTGCTTTAGTAGCCTGCTTTTATTTCATTTTGCCTTTGCAATATTACTTTGTCGCGGTGGATTGGTTTAGTATGTTCAGTATTTTTATTCCTGTTTATGCGTTCCTATTTTTACCGATTTTATCCGCGTTACTAGGCGACACGGCACATTTTTTAGATCGTTCAAGCAAAGTGCAATGGGCGGTGATGATTTCTGTGTTCTGCATTTCGCATATTCCTGCCATTCTCACCCTAAATATTGCAGGATTTGAAGGCAAAAGTTTATTATTAATGATCTTTTTGATCTTGATTGTGCAAGCGAGCGATGTGTTGCAATATGTATGGGGAAAATTATTCGGTAAACATAAAATTGCACCAACCTTATCCCCGTCCAAAACCGTAGAGGGTTTTGTCGGTGGAGTATTGAGCGCTTCAGCATTGGGTGGATTGCTTTCTTGGCTAACGCCGTTTAGTGCCGTGCAAGCTACCTTAATTAGCTTGGTTATTTGTTTAATGGGCTTTTTAGGTGGTCTGGTGATGCCAGCAATGAAACGCAGTATGGGCGTGAAAGATTGGGGCAATATGATAAGTGGACACGGTGGAATGTTAGATCGTATGGATAGCCTATGCTTTGCCGCACCGATTTTCTTCCATATTGTGAGATATTATTGGATTTAATAAAAAACAGAGGAAAAAATGACCGCACTAATTGGCTTAGTTTCTGTATCGGATCGTGCCTCTCAAGGCGTGTATCAAGATCAAGGCATTCCCGAATTACAAAAATGGCTGGAGCAAGCCTTGGTTGATCCTTTTGCAGTGGAAAGCCGTTTAATCCCCGATGAACAGCCCATTATTGAGCAAACCCTATGCGAATTAGTGGACGTGCATCATTGCCATTTGGTGCTAACCACGGGGGGAACAGGGCCAGCCAAGCGTGATGTTACCCCTGATGCCACCTTGGCTGTGGCAGACCGAGAAATGCCGGGCTTTGGTGAACAAATGCGTCAAGTGAGTTTGCATTTTGTGCCAACGGCGATTTTATCGCGTCAAGTAGGGGTTATCCGCAAAAATAGCCTAATTTTAAACTTACCGGGGCAGCCAAAGGCCATTAAAGAAACCTTAGAGGGCGTGAAAGATGAGCAAGGCAATGTACTCGTTAAGGGCATTTTTTCTGCCGTGCCTTATTGTTTACAGCTGATTGACGGTATTTATATTGATACCAAACCAGAAGTTATCGCCAGCTTTAGGCCAAAATCTGCCAGACGTGAAAGCTAATTCCTGTGAGAAAATCAAAATGAAAAAAATTGAAGCAATTATTAAACCGTTTAAACTTGATGATGTGCGTGAAACCTTATCTGATATTGGGATCACAGGAATGACCGTAACCGAAGTGCGTGGTTTTGGACGCCAAAAAGGGCATACAGAGCTGTATCGTGGCGCAGAATATATGGTGGATTTTCTACCAAAAGTCAAAATGGAAATTGTGATCCCTGATGAGCTTGCAGAGCAATGTATTCAAGCCATTATGGAAACCGCACAAACAGGCAAAATTGGCGATGGCAAAATTTTTGTCTATGATGTTGAACGTGTGATCCGTATCCGCACAGGCGAAGAAAACGAGGAAGCGGTGTAATGGATAAGCGTTTGCCGATCAGCCAGTTATTAATGGCGTTGTCTGCCTTAGTGATAATTCTGGCTGGCGTGAAATTGGCAGGGGAAATTGTCGTGCCATTTTTACTTTCCCTGTTTATCGCCATTATTTGCTCGCCTGTTGTGAAGTTTATGACGGCACGCAAAGTGCCGCATTGGTTGGCGCTTACTTTACTGTTTTTGATGATTTTGACGGTGTTTTCTTTCTTGTCAGCCTTATCAACAGCACTGCGCGAGAGTTCAGCCAATCGATCCCGCAATATCGCTTATTGCTTTCACAGCGCCTTAATGATCTCGCGATAATCACGCAGGGCTTGCATTTGCCCGTTGCTGATTTACGACAACAAATTATGGATCATTTTGATCCCGCAATGATAATGAATTTCGCCAGCGGATTTTTACTTAGTTTCTCTGGCGTGGTAACTAACGTCTTTGTGCTGTTTTTAGTGGTTTTATTTATGCTATTAGAAGCGCCCACCGCCAAACATAAATTTGCCGTGGCGTTCAGCAAGCCGAACCAAGTGGCGCAATATGAAGGCTACATTGATCGCATTCTCAAAGGTGTAATGGATTATCTTGGCGTGAAAACCTTCACCAGTTTTTTAACTGGTTTAGGCGTATTTATTTTGCTGAAAATTTTTGGCGTGCAATATGCCATTTTATGGGCAACGCTCAGTTTTCTACTCAATTATGTCCCGAATATCGGCTCAATTATCGCCGCCATTCCCATTATCGTGCAAGCCTTATTGCTTAATGGCTTTTTCACTGGCATAGGCGTTACTATTGGCGTTATTAGCCTAAATATGATCATCGGCAACGTACTAGAACCTAAAATGATGGGGAAAACTCTTGGACTTTCCACTCTTGTGGTGTTTCTCTCCCTTTTATTCTGGGGCTGGCTACTCGGCTCAGTCGGAATGTTCCTTTCCGTCCCCCTCACAATGGTGCTAAAAATCGCCCTCGAAGCCAGTCCAGATACGGTGAAATATGCTGCGTTGCTGGGTGAAACTCAACTGGCTAAAGAGCAAGATTAATGTAAAACGAAAAATAAATAGGCGAATATTGCGTTCGCCTATTTATTGTGCTGTTTTATGTTCGCTAATTATCAGTAAAAAATTCCCAAAAATCCCACCGCACTTTGTTTTTGAGATTTTATTGTTTTCTCTAAAATTTTTGCGATCGCTATCGCAAAGAAAGTGCGGTGGTTTTTCTTTTATTTTTCTTTTGGCTAAAATAGCGTTCAGGTTAGGCTGAAATTGCTAGATTAATCAAATAGAACTCTGTACAATCGCAACTCATTTTTTAAGCGGTAGAAACTTTCTTAATTTATAGCGGGTAAACTTAGCCTGAAAAAGCGAAAAAGTTTAGCTATATCAATGCCGTAATGTGTAATAACGAGGCTTTATGTTAGAACAGAATACAACTCAACAAGAAGGCTGCCAGCCTTCAGCAGAACCTAAGAAAAAAATCAATTTAATGAATTTAACACGTCAGCAAATGCGTGAATTTTTTCAAGAATTAGGGGAAAAACCGTTTCGTGCGGATCAATTAGTCAAATGGATTTACCATTTTGGTGAAGACAATTTTGACAATATGACCAATATTAACAAGAAGTTACGCGAAAAATTAAAAGCCGTAGCGGAAATTAAAGCGCCAGAAGTGGCGGTGGAGCAGCGCTCTGCGGACGGCACAATCAAATGGGCAATGCAGGTGGGCGATCAGCAGGTGGAAACCGTGTATATTCCTGAAGCCGATCGTGCAACTCTTTGTGTGTCTTCCCAAGTGGGCTGTGCGCTAGCTTGTACTTTTTGTTCCACCGCGCAACAAGGGTTTAACCGCAATTTAACCGTATCAGAAATTATCGGACAAGTGTGGCGAGCGTCAAAAATCATTGGTAATTTTGGTGTAACGGGTGTGCGTCCTATCACGAATGTGGTGATGATGGGAATGGGCGAGCCTTTGCTTAACGTGGCAAATGTTGTGCCAGCTATGGAAATTATGCTTGATGATTTTGCTTATGGTTTATCGAAGCGCCGTGTTACCCTTTCCACTTCAGGGGTTGTGCCTGCGTTGGATAAATTGAGCGAAATGATTGACGTGGCATTGGCGATTTCTTTACACGCACCAAATGATGAATTGCGTGATGAAATCGTACCACTTAATAAAAATATAACATCAAAACCTTGATTGATTCTGTTAATCGTTATTTATCGGTGTCCAACGCTAATCACGGTAAAGTAACCATTGAATATGTGATGTTGGATCACGTTAATGATAGCGTAGAACACGCGCATCAGTTAGCGGAGGTGCTGAAAAATACACCTTGCAAGAGATCAATTTGATCCCTTGGAATCCGTTCCCTGAAGCGCCTTATGCAAAAAGTTCTAATACGCGTATTGATCGCTTCCAGAAAACGCTGATGGAGTATGGCTTTACGGTGATTGTGCGTAAAACTCGTGGTGATGATATTGATGCCGCCTGCGGACAGTTAGCCGGTGATGTGATTGACCGCACGAAACGCACCGCACAGAAAAAGCGTTTTGGCAGCCCAATTAATGCAGTGCAAGTGCAATAAGTAGAAATTATTAACAAAGGAGAGAGAAAAATGAAAATGCATCAATGTTATCTAGTTATGCTTTTTCTCTCTTGCTTTGCGCTTGCGCTTCACCACAAACAAGCAAAGAAGATTTTGACAAGCAACAAGCCGCGAAAGCCAGAGTGGAGCTGGGCATTGGCTATTTAGAACAGCGAGAGCTTAGTTTAGCCAAACAAAATTTGGATAAAGCGTTGGCTTATGCGCCTAATTATTATTTAGTGCATTCTGCATTGGCTTATTTTTATCAATTACAAGGCGATAATGGGCGTGCAGAAAACGCCTATTTAACCGCGTTAAAATTAGATGATAAACAAGGTAACGTGTTCAATAATTACGCCGTGTTTTTATGCAAACAAGGCCGTTTTACACAAGCCTATCAGCAATTTCAACAAGCCTTAAATTCACCCAATTATTATCAACAAACGGATACTTACGAAAATCTCGCCCTTTGCGCTTTAGCAGAAAAAAATACCGCACTTTATCAACAGTATCGGGAATTGCTAGAAAAGCAGTACCAGCCCGTGCCAAATTGCTGCCTTCAATTGTGGGTCAACAATAAATTTCTCTTAGGTTTTTGGGAAAATTAAAGCCATTTTTCATTACCGATTTGCATCACCCGATTTTCTTTCTTAATTCGTAAGAAATTCATTGATTAATGGTTGCAAAACAGGAATGACAACTTTAAACTTTACCTTTTGAATTTTAACGCTGAGTGCCTTGATTTTCGCATTTTGTTAATGTGTCGCGCTGAGTGAAATCCTACAATTAAATTTTAAGAGAATTCCTTATGGCAACCTCAAATGAGAACCAAGAAACCATTCAACAAAGTTTAGGCGAACATTTTCGCCAAGCGCGAGAAGCATTAAATTTATCGTTAGAGGATGTTTCTAAACAGCTTAATTTACGTCCTTCAATTTTAGAACGTTTGGAAAATAATGAGTTTACTCATAGCTCTATTTCAGCAACTTACATCAAAGGCTATATCCGCAATTACGCAAAATATTTGCGTTTACCAGAAAGTCTTTGGACGTCCGTAGTAAATTCCCTTGAGGAAACAACGAAAAATGATTTAACTCGTGGCGTGCGCGCGACTCAAGCTGTGAATGAATATTCTTCACATAACCGTTGGATC
This sequence comes from Avibacterium endocarditidis, assembly GCF_002921145.1. GTDB lineage: Bacteria > Pseudomonadota > Gammaproteobacteria > Enterobacterales > Pasteurellaceae > Avibacterium > Avibacterium endocarditidis. The sequence goes on along the minus strand of NZ_PQVI01000014.1, from coordinate 262 downwards.
GGTTGGGTATCGGCGGTTGTGGTTATTGCGTTATTAGCTGTAACGGCACTTTGGTGGTGGGAAAACTATCAAAAATCCAATGCAGAACGTGATGATTTAGTGCAAAACTATGTGGAAACACAGCACACGCAAAATAATTCAACTTCACAAGAAAACCTGATTGTGCCTACACCTAAGCCGATCGAAGTAGAAAAAACAGCACAAAATCCTACCGCACTTTCTCAACCTGTTGCGGTAGAACAAATTACGCCAGTGGAAGAAA
>NZ_PQVI01000139.1 GCF_002921145.1 Avibacterium endocarditidis | reverse complement strand
CAAAAGCGCCAATGGCAAGCAATAAAAATAACCCTACCCAAAATTCATACTTTGCTGTTTGTCGCATAAAAATACCTTAAATTTACACCGCACTTTATTTTGTGCTGTTTTTTAATGAAATGAAATAATCGCATTGGTTACTTCATAATTTATAAACTATTAACTACATATACCAAATATTGTTCTGCTAATAAGCATTCTGCCAAGCTGCTTTGAAATCGACAATATAAACATTTTCAATACCAATAAGAAATTTCACTTGATATTTACCATTTAAAATTGGGATTTCTTTTCGCTTACGAAATTTGTAAATATCCGCAGTATAAGACAATTTATCTACTTCACTTTTAATTGCATCATAAAACTGTTCAGAAATAATCGGATTTTGGGATTTTTGCAAAATATAGTCTGCTTGCTTGAGCAATTTATTTTCAGCAACACTATACCAAACGATGTTGTAATCAAACTTCATCATTTTTCAGTTAGCCCTAAACGATGACGCAAATTTTCCATAACTTGATCCTGCGATTTGGTTTCAACAAGACCATTTTCTAATTTGTAAAGTAAATCTATTTCATCTACCGTATAAAAGCTATTTTTAGCTTTGTACCGTTTTTTGAGTTCTTTCTCACCTTTTAGCACAAGTTCCATATGTCCTCCTTTGCAAGTTCATTGTTAATCATATCCCTGATTGCACAGTAAGCATATCATTATTTATACACTAGAAAGACTTTAACTCCCACCAAACATTATCGCGGTTAAAACGAAATCTAGCCCAAGTACCACAAGGGAAGCATTGACCACGGTTTTGGTGGTGGCTTTGCTGATGCCTTCGGAAGTTGGTATGCTGTCATAACCATTAAACAGAGCAATCCATACCACGGCAATGGCGAAAAATAGACTCTTAATTAAGCCATTGAGAATATCGGTTTTCCAGCTCACTGAGTTTTGCATTACTGACCAAAAACTGCCTGCGTCCACGCCTTTCCAATCAACCCCCACCAATGAGCCACCCCAAATACCAATGGCGATAAAAATAATGGATAAGATCGGCATTGCAATCACGCCCGCCCAAAAACGTGGCGAAATCACGCGGCGCAGCGGATCAACCGCCATCATTTCAAGGCTAGAAAGCTGTTCGGTGGCTTTCATCAAACCAATTTCTGCGGTTAGCGCAGATCCTGCTCGGCCTGCAAATAATAATGCGGTAACCACAGGGCCTAGCTCGCGTAATAAGGAAAGGGCAACCAGTTGCCCAAGGCTGGTTTCAGCAGAAAAATCCACTAGCACCACATAGCCTTGTAGCCCAAGCACCATACCAATAAACAAGCCTGAAAGCATAATAATCAGTAAAGATTGCACGCCCAAGACATAAAGCTGTTTAATCAGCAATGGAAAATGCTTTCTAATTTGTGGTTGCCCGACTAATGCGCCCCATAGCATAAAACCTGAACGCCCAATGCCCTTGCAAAAATTGATGGCACTGCGTCCCAAGGCGGAAATCATCTCACTTATCATCAAATAACTCCTGAACATAATCGCCAGCTGGGTAATGGAAACGCACAGGGCCGTCTGCTTCACCTTTAATAAATTGTTGCACTTGTGGATCTTGGCTAGCGAGCAATTCGGCTGGCGTTCCTTCAGCAATCACTTTTTTATCCGCAATAATATAGGCATAATCGGCGATACTTAGCACTTCTTGTACATCGTGAGAAACCACGATAGACGTGAGCTGTAACGCTTGATTTAAGCGTTTAATCAGGCTCACAATTACGCCCATACTAATAGGATCTTGTCCCGTAAATGGCTCATCATACATAATTAATTCAGGGTCAAGGGCAATGGTTCGTGCTAAAGCTGCACGCCTTGCCATACCGCCAGATAATTCAGAGGGCATTAAATCCGCTGCACCGCGTAACCCCACCGCTTGCAACTTCATCAATACCATTTCACGGATTAATTGTTCTGGCAAATTGGTATGTTCGCGAATAGGGAACGCCACGTTATCAAAGGTGGACATATCGGTAAACAATGCGCCTGACTGAAAGAGCATTCCGATGCGCTGACGCAATTTATAAAGCTCTGCACGGGACATTTGACAAATATCCTTACCATCGACCAAAATTTCTCCGCTATCAGGTGAAAGTTGCCCACCAATAAGACGCAACAAGGTGGTTTTCCCAATCCCTGACGGCCCCATTATGGCAGTGATTTTTCCCTGTTCAACGCGTAAATTCAGGCGATCATAAATGACACGCTCACCACGTTTAAAGGTGAGATTTTTTACTTCTACAAAAGAACGAGTCATAGCACGCTTATTCACCAGTGTTGTTCAAAATGTGGCAATGATATGCGATGCAAACAGAATGTCAAAGACTGTTTTCCTATTTTATTCATTGGTTTTATGATGCGTTAAGCTGAAAATACAATAAAAAGACGTAAACTCAGCGCTTTTTTCGTGGAATTTCGGCGAAAACAGACTTTGTAAAAAATTGTAAAAATTTACACCGCACTTCTATTTACACGGAATTGTTCTTGCTTTTAGTAAAATTATGCTATCATTTCGCACTTAATTAATCTTGAAAAAATGAGCCATTCAAACTATGAATATTCGTTGGAATATTGTTTTGTCGGTGATTGTCCTTGCATTACTCGCTTGGTTTTATAGCCTTCAGCAGAGTGATTCTGAAAAGCTTGCCGGCTTGATCAAATCAGAAGATAGCCCTGAATATGTTGGGGAGAAAATGCAAACGACTGTCTATTCACCTACAGGGGAAAAACAATATTTTGCTATCGCAAACAAAGTTGAACACTATGCGTCTAATGGAAACACAGATTTTCAGTATCCTGTGGTTTATCTTTATGATGTGCAAGATGAAACCTTAGGCACACAGAGTTGGAAAATCAGTGCTAAAAATGCCAAATTAACGAAAGATAATCTTTTATATTTAGAAGGCGATGTATTTGTGCAAAGCCTCTTGAGCGATTCGCGTCTGCAACGCGTGGATACCGAACGAGCTACGGTAAATTTAAAGACGCAAGATATTCACTCTGATACAATGGCCACCATTACTGGCTTGAATTTTACATCAAGCGGCGCCAAATTAACTGGTAACTTAAAACAACAAATTGCAACCTTAGCAGAACAGGTGAAAACCCACTATGAAATTAACAAGTAAATCTCTTTTATTTTTTACCGCACTTATGACTTCAATGTCAGCTTTTGCCTTAAAAGATGATACCAATCAACCGATTAACATTGAATCCAACAATCAATCCTTGGATATGGAAAACCAAACGGTAACCTTTACCGATAATGTGGTGATCACCCAAGGTTCTATTTTGATTAAAGCAGATAAAGTGGTGATTACGCGTCCACCTGAAAATTCCAACAAAAAGAAACCGTAGATGCCTATGGCCGTCCTGTTACCTTTCATCAATTATTAGATGATGGCAAACCAGTGGACGGCAAAGCGAATAAAGTGCATTACGATCTTGGTACAGAATTTTTAACCTTAACGGGCAATGCAGAATTAAAACAGCTAGACAGCAAAATCACAGGGCAACTAATCACTTATGATGTGAAAAAACAACAGCTAAAAGCCTCAGGTTCAAGCAAATCTCGTGTTAAAACCGTATTAATTCCTGCGCAATTAAACAGTAAAAAGAAATAGGATAGCCTTATGCCAACGCTTTATGCAGAACATTTAGCCAAAAGCTACAAGAGCCGCAAAGTGGTTTCTGATGTGAGTTTAAACGTGAAATCAAATGAAATTGTGGGCTTGCTTGGGCCTAATGGCGCGGGCAAAACCACCACGTTCTATATGGTTGTGGGCTTGGTGCAACAAGATGAGGGCAAAATTCGCATTGATGATGAAGATATTAGCTTACTGCCAATGCACGATCGCGCCAGAAAAGGCGTGGGCTATTTGCCGCAAGAAGCGTCTATTTTTCGCCGTTTAAGCGTGTACGATAACCTAATGGCGGTGCTAGAAATTCGTAACGATCTCAATGCACAACAACGCCGCGAAAGAGCGGAAGAATTAATCGAAGAATTTAACATTGGCCATATTCGCGATAACCTAGGGCAATCCCTTTCTGGTGGGGAACGCCGCCGTGTTGAAATTGCCCGTGCGTTAGCTGCGAATCCTAAATTTATTTTATTAGATGAACCTTTTGCTGGGGTCGATCCCATTTCTGTGATTGACATTAAAAAGATTATTATGGATCTGCGCGATCGTGGTTTAGGTGTGCTAATTACCGACCACAATGTGCGTGAAACCCTTGATGTGTGCGAGCGTGCTTACATTGTAAGTGCAGGGAAAATGATCGCCACAGGCACACCTGAAGAAGTGATGAATAACGAACAGGTGAAACGGGTTTATCTCGGTGAAGAATTTAAACTATAACTTATGACTAAATTTACCCAATTACTGAGTCCTGAAAATATTCGCCAAGGACTGGTTTGCTCAAGTAAAAAACGTGTTTTTGAAACCATTAGCCGCATTGTGGCGGATCAAATCCACGGCGAAGACGATCCTGAACACAGCAGTTTTGATTGCTTATTTAACCGTGAAAAGCTGGGTAATTCAGGCTTAGGTAATGGCGTAGCAATGCCCAAAGGGCGTTTGCATACAGGCGATAAACCTATTGCCGTGTTTTTGCAACTTGCCACGCCGATTGATTATGAAGCCGCCGATCACCGTGATGTGGATTTAATTTTTGCCTTACTCATTCCTTCTGAAGCTTGTGGCGAATTTTCTCAATCCGTGTTACCTGAATTAGCGGAAAAATTGCTAGATAAATCCCTTTGCAAGCAGTTAAGAGCAGCAAAAAGTGCGGAGGAAATTTGGCAAATTTTTGAATATGCTGATAATCATTCTGATGACGAACAAGACGCTGAGCAGCAAAGCGGACAAGAAAGCGAGCCAAAAGCCGAACAAGAAAATACACAGAATGAGCAAGCGGTAGAAACAGAACAGTAACAATCATTCAGGGGGAAATCAGATGGAAATCATCATTATTAGCGGACGTTCTGGTGCAGGCAAATCTGTTGCCTTGCGTGCCTTAGAAGACATTGGCTACTATTGTGTGGATAATCTCCCTGTCACCCTGCTGCCTGAGCTGGCAACAATTTTGGCGAAAAAGCAATCCTCTGTTGCCATTAGCATTGATATTCGCAATCTTCCTTCTTCAAACGCAGAACTGGAACACAGCCTTGAGCAACTGCAACAACATCATCAGGTAAAAATTATTTTCCTGGATAGTGAACGCAATGCGCTAATCAAGCGTTATAGCGATTCACGCCGTCTGCACCCGCTTTCCGTTGATTCCCTTTCCCTTGAAGCGGCCATTGATGCGGAACAGCAATATCTCACGCCACTGATTGATGCCGCCAATTTAATTATTGACACCACCCATCTTTCCACCCACGAGTTAGCAGAACGCTTGCGTGAATTTTTGCTCGGGCATACCCAAAAAGAATTAAAAATTATCGTCGAATCTTTTGGCTTTAAATATGGCATTCCGCTCGATGCAGACTATGTGTTTGATGTGCGTTTTCTGCCTAATCCTCACTGGAACCCAGAGCTACGCCCAATGACAGGGTTAGAACAGCCTGTAATGGATTTTCTCAACAAACATAATGAAGTGAACCACTTTATTTATCTCACCCGCAATTACATTGAAACCTGGCTGCCAATGTTAAAACAAAATAACCGCAGCTATCTCACCATCGCCATTGGCTGCACCGGCGGCAAACACCGCTCCGTTTACATTGCCCAACAAATCGGTGAATATTTCCAAGCCAAAGGGGAAAATGTTTTAATTCAGCATAAATCATTGGAAAGTTTAAAGAAAATGTAATTCAATGATCTTAGTTTGCCGAACAGCAAAGGTAATTTGAGTTGAAACTAAAAAGGCGGAAAAATTTCCGCCTTCTTTTTTGTATTATTCAAACAAATTCAAATGCAACGCTCTGACCACATCATCAGCTTGTTCGCTTTGGACTAACATACAGATGTTGTTAGTGCTTGCGCCGTAGCTGATCATTCTTACGTTGTAGGCTTCTAGGGTATCGAAAATTTGTTTTGCGATGCCTGCGGTGATATGCAGATCATTACCCACCAATGCCACTAAAGATAAGCCTGTATCCACTTTCACGCTAGACACTTCTCTTAATTCCGCGAGCAATTCTGGCGAGAGCATTTCCGCGCCTGATGAAGCAGATCCTGTTTTGTCTAAAGTGAGTGCGACGCTTACTTCAGAAGTGGTGATGGTATCCACAGAAATTTTGTGTTTCGCTAAAATATTGAACACATTTGCTAAGAAACCTTGTGCGTGTAGCATACTAAGGCTAGAAAGGGTTACCAAAGTTTGATCGCGGCGTAATGCAATTGCACGGAAGGTTGGACGTGGTTGTGGATCTTTGGTTACCCAAGTACCGCCATCTTGTGGGGCTTTGCTTGATCCTACGAACACAGGGATATTGCTGCGAACCGCTGGAAGCAAGGTTGCTGGGTGTAACACTTTCGCCCCGAACGTTGCCATTTCTGCGGCTTCCGCAAAGCTCATTGTGTCAATGCGTTGTGCTGCTGGCACAATGCGTGGATCGGTGGTGTAAATACCGGCTACGTCCGTCCAAATTAATACATCTTTGGCGTTTAATACTTCGGCTAAAAGTGCCGCAGAATAGTCGCTGCCGCCACGCCCTAAGGTGGTGGTTTTGCCTTGTGGATCGCGTCCAATAAAGCCTTGCGTGATAATCATTGTGTCGTTATCTTGAGCAAGAATCGGTTTTAATAGCGCATCGCTATTTTTCTGCGTTTGCTCGTCATCTGGCGCGGCTTTACCGAAATGACTGTTGGTTGCCACAATGGTACGCACGTCCACCCAAACGGCTTTTGCGCCAAGCTCTTTTAACACTTGAACGAAAAGCAAGGTGGACATCATTTCCCCTTGGCAGATCAATTCGTCTGTTAAAGCCGGTGAAGCAGCCACGCTTGCGGCATCAGCCAAGCTTTCGATATGTTTTAAAATTTCTTCAATTTTTGCCCGCACTTCGCTGTCGTCTTTAAGCTCAGCTAAAATCGCTTCTTCAATTTGACGTACTTCTGCGATGAGTTTCGCGCGTTCTTCTGCGTCTTTGCCATTAGCAAGCGCAACCAATAAATTGGTGATACCTGCCGAAGCAGAAAGCACCACCACACGCGTATTAGGATCTGCCGTTACAATATTTGCACAAGCGCTCATTGCGCTATGATTTGCAACGCTAGTTCCACCGAATTTTGCCACAGAGAGAGTTGACATAGTTTTACCTTCCTATAAAAATCAATGATGTTGTATTAGAATGCCCTAGAAATAACGATTTCATTAAACATTGTCAAATATTATTTTATAAAATTAAATAAAAACGTCATTTTTAAAATGACGTTTTGATATTATAAAATTTTAGCCCGAATAATCGAATAATTTTCAATTTCTCACTAAGGAATTAAGGACGCGCTAAATAATCCCCTACGCCCACCCATTTGTAAGATGTTAGCGCTTCTAATCCCATTGGTCCGCGAGAATGGAGTTTTTGTGTACTCACCGCCACTTCTGCGCCTAAGCCAAATTGCCCGCCATCAGTAAAACGAGTGCTTGCATTGACATACACCGCCGCGCTGTCCACTTGATTGATAAATTGTTGCGCAAGACGTTGCAAGCTGGTTAAGATCGCATCAGAATGTTGCGTACCATATTGATTAATAAAGGCCACCGCTTCATCAATATCTTTGACAATCACCACGTTGAGATCAGGCGAACCCCATTCTTGTTGTAAATCCTGCTCTTGCAATGGCACAACTTGTGCCCCCGAATCGCTTAAAATAGAAAGTGCGGTGGAATTTGCGTGAAATTTTATTTTCGATTGGCTAAATTCCGCCAACATTGGCAAAAATTGCGCGGCGATGCTTTCTTGCACCAACAAGGTTTCAAGGGTATTACAAGTGCTTGGGCGCTGTGTTTTAGCGTTGCTAATCACCGCTAAGGCACGATTTAAATCGGCGCTTTCTTCCACGAAAGTATGGCATACGCCCACACCCCCAACGATCACAGGAATGGTGGAATTTTCTTTACAAAGCTGATGTAAGCCCGCACCGCCCCTTGGAATAAGCATATCCACATAGCGATCCAGTTTCATTAATTGCATCACTAAATCGCGGTTTGGATCAGTAATGGCTTGCACGGCGTATTGCGGTAAATTAGCTTGTAATAAGGCTTGTTGCACCACTTCAACTAAAATTTTGTTGGAATGTTGCGTTTCCTTGCCGCCGCGTAAAATCACCGCATTGCCTGTTTTTAAGCATAAGCTAGCAACATCAATGGTTACGTTTGGTCGCGCTTCATAAATGGTTGCCACCACGCCTAAAGGCACGCGCACACGTTCAATTTTTAATCCACTGTCTAAGGTGCCGCCGTCAATGATTTTACCCACTGGATCGGGCAGAGAAATAATATGACGAACATCTTGGGCAATGGCGTGTAGCCGTTCAGGCGTAAGCAATAGACGATCAATCAAGGCTTCTGACAAACCATTTTGTTGAGCGGCTTGAATGTCTTTTTCATTTTTCGCCAAAATGCGATCAGCTTGTTGTTCTAATTGATCGGCGATACATTGAAGCGCGTGATTTTTTTCTTTCTCACTACATTGCGCCAACACAAAAGCCGCTTGTTTGGCTTGTTTACCCATTTCTACTAAATTCGTCATTGTTTATCCTTATTTTAATTTTTATTTGATTTTTTTCGGCAGTTTGTCATCGGCTTGCTTTTCGGCGATTTCCTGCTCTTGATAATCGAACACTGGCAAATGCCACTCAAAACGAATGGCGAGCAAGCGAATGGTAAAACCGCAAGCGAGGGTCACCACGATCACGATATTGTGATTAATATTCAATTGAAGCAAGCCAATATAAATACTTGCCGCCAGCAATGCAACACTGGCATACAGCTCTTTTTGAAAGACAAGAGGAATGCGGTTGCACAGCAAATCCCGCAGCACGCCACCAAATGCACCAGTGATAATGGCAGCAATAATCGCAATAATAAAACTATGCCCCATATCTAACGCAATCTGCGTGCCGATAATGGAAAATACGATAAGCCCTAAGGCATCTAGCACTAAGAAAATGGTGCGAAAATAGCGCATAAAATGGCGAATGAATGGCGCGATCACCACTGTTAGCACTGCGGCGCTGGCAACAATAATAAAGTAATGAGGATTTTTCACCCAACCAAGGGGATAATGCCCGAGCAGCACATCACGTACCGAACCACCGCCAATGGCAGTCATTGAGGCGATGATAACCACGCCGAAAATATCCATTTTTTCACGTCCAGCGGCTAATGCCCCTGTGATCGCTTCGGCGGTGATACCCACAATATACAAAATGCTCAGTAGCATAGATCCCTTCATTAAAGTGCGGTGAAAATTTTTATTATTTTAGGGGGGAATATGCCCTATAACAAGGAGAAAAATTCATAGATTTTTGACCGCACTTTTAAATTTCTGCATAATGTGCCACCTATTTGGATAAAAAGGAAAAATTATGTCAGAAAGCCAATCTAAATCTTTCACTTTTATGTTAAGCGCCATTCCACTTTGTTTGTTAATTTTGGTGGATAGCTTTGCATTATTTTTGCAAGGGCAACCCAAAGCCATTTCTCATTTGAGCTTAGCGGTGCTTGCGACGCAATTATTATGTGTACTGGTGTTTCATAAAGGACAAATTTGTAACGGGCAACGAGGGCGTTTGGTCAAGGTCAATGGCTATTTGTTCGTTTATTGGGGATTTTGGCTGCTGCTAAGTTTATTCTCAAATTATCATTATGTGCTGACGGATATGGTGAGCCTGTGCGGTATCGGGCTTTCACTGGCAATTTGGTTTCAGCCTACAGATACGCAGTTACGTCAATCTATTTTATTATTGGGGGCATTGTTAGGTGGGCTTGGTGTGATTGTCTATTCCTTGATTTTTCTACAACTCCCTTGGCTTGCTTTGCTACCTTACAATTTCTTCGGGCAACTCTTTATGGGCGTGATTCTGGCAAATCTCTTTTTGGTGATTGCGAAAAACCGCTTGCAAGGTTTCATCGCCCTATTGCCTCTTGTGATGATGATTTTCTTATTATTAAATGGCATTTTATCTACGGTATTAATTTACCTTGCACATCAAAGTGCGGTAGTTTTTCTAACGAATTTGCCTTGGGGCTTTATTTCTTCTTACATTTGGTGCTAGTGGCAATCATTGCATTGCCGATTTTGACGAAAACTAAATTGAGTTATCCAACATTATCATTGCTCTTTTTCATCGCTTTGAGTTTGCCTATTTGGGCGAATTTTAGTTTGATTGCTAGATAAAGATAAAAAATAGGGCAGAAAATTCTGCCCTTATTGTTATGGTTTATAAATAATTTCTACGCCTTCATCATCTTCATCTGACCAATCGTCCCAATCGTCATCTTCATCATCAAATTGATTTTGAGCAAGTTGTTCTTGGTGATAATCGTCCCACTTGAATTTCACTTCTTCTGGATTTTCAGGTTCTTTCTCATCTTCCCTTGGGTGGGCATCTAGATAGTCCATAATATCACGGCAAAGTGGTTCAACATTTTTACCCGTAGCGGCGGAAATTAAATAATAATCACCTTCCCAGCCCACGCGCTCAACGATTTCTTTAGCACGTTCTTGTGCTTCTTCATCAGACATCGTGTCGATTTTGTTAAACACCAGCCATTGGTTTTTTTCGGCAAGTTTTTCGCTATATTGGAAAAGCTCACTTTCAATAATGGCAATGTTATCTGCAGGATCGCTACCATCAATAGGATTGATGTCCACAAGGTGAAGCAGCACTCGACAACGTTCCAAGTGTTTTAAGAAGCGGATACCTAATCCTGCCCCTTCTGCCGCGCCTTCAATCAGCCCAGGAATATCAGCCACCACAAAGCTACGATTATCACCCACGCGAGCTACCCCTAAACTTGGCACTAAGGTGGTGAAAGGGTAGTCTGCCACTTTTGGCTTCGCCGCAGAAACAGCACGAATAAAGGTGGATTTACCAGCATTTGGTAAGCCTAACATTCCTACGTCTGCGAGTAGCATTAATTCTAATAATAGATCGCGTTTTTCCCCGGGCGTGCCGTTAGTTTTTTGCCGTGGTGCACGGTTTACCGAAGATTTAAAACGGGTGTTGCCTAAACCGTGATAGCCGCCTTTGGCAATCAGCATTTTGGCACCGTGTTTGGTTAAATCTCCGAGGATTTCTTTGGTGTCGTTATCAATCGCACGCGTTCCTACTGGCACTCTTAGTGTGATGTCTTTACCACGGCGTCCTGTGCAGTCTGAGCTGCGGCCATTTTCACCACGTCCTGCGGCAAAACGTTTTTCAAAACGGTAGTCGATCAGGGTGTTAAGGTTTTCATCGGCAACAAGATACACATCGCCGCCATCACCGCCATCACCGCCATCAGGTCCGCCTTTCGGGATAAATTTTTCGCGGCGGAAGCTCACACAACCGTTTCCGCCATCACCAGCCTCAATGCGAATCAAGGCTTCATCAATAAACTTCATTTTTTCTCCTATTTCTTATTCTTTATAAATTTGTGTCCAATTGCTGAGAACATTGCACCAAGTACCACCACGAATGCGCCAATATAGCTTAGGTTGTTGAGATCTGGCGCAGAAAAATCTTGTGGATCGATTGCGTGGAGCAAATGGGAAAAGGCAATGGTAAATAATGGCACCAGCGTTACAACTACGCTCACTTTTGCCACTTCCCAGCGGTTTAAGGCTTCGGCATAAGCGCCGTAGCCGATCAATGTATTTAAACAACAGTAAATAAAACAAGCTAAGGTTAAACCACTTAGCCCCTGTACTTGTGAAACCTGTGCAAAGGGCGTAAAGACCATTGCACAACCAAAATAAAACATTAATAGCACTTGTTGTGCCGTGAATTGGCGTAACATCAATTTTTGTGCCAACCCATAAGCAACCCAAATTAAGGCGGCGCAAACGCTTAATAATACCCCGATTAAATACCCATTCAGCTGGGTAAATTGGCCGAGCTTGTCATTAAAAAATAGCCCTAAACCAATAATTAAAATCACCAGTCCAATTTTTTGGTGTAAACCTAACCGCTCTTTGAAAATAATCACGCCACAAATCAGCATCGCAAAGGAAGAAAGGTGGATAAAAATCTGTGCGACCGAGGGTTCAATAAATTGTAATGAGGTATTAAATAAAGAGAAGTTGCCTGAAAGCCCGATAATGCCAAAAACTAACAAGCCCACATAATAGCGGTTAAGCTGTGAGAGCTTAGGCAATTTTTTGCTTAATCCTAAAAATAGCAGTAGGGCGGAACTGGCTACAATAAAGCGATACCAAACAATCGTTTGTGGTGTCATTACATTTAACACTTGCTTTAAAGCAATAGGCAGTGAACCCCAAGCCATTGCGGTGATTAAGGCAAATGTAAATCCTAATAGGGGTTGTTGTTTCATTACATTTCCTCCTTAATCTGGGCGATATTCTCTTTTTATCTTTTACGCGGTTGAAATTGGTATATGGGGGCAGCTTTGGCAATTTCTATATTAGCACGCAAAATTTTTTAAATGATGTGGATTATATAGGCTAATAACAAAAAAGCCCCACAAAACTGTGAGGCATTTTATTCTGTTTATTTGTAAAATTATTCAGCTACGATACTAACGTATTTACGATTTTTCTCGCCTTTAACTTCAAATTTTACTTTACCATCAGCAGTTGCGAATAAAGTGTGGTCTCTACCCATACCTACGTTAGCACCTGCGTGGAATTTTGTACCACGCTGACGAACGATAATGCTACCTGCTAATACTGATTCGCCACCGAAGCGTTTAACACCAAGGCGTTTAGCTTCAGAATCACGACCGTTACGAGTTGAACCACCAGCTTTTTTAGTTGCCATCTACTTGATCTCCTCTGAAATTATGCTTGAATCCCAGTGATTTTCACTTCTGTGAACCACTGACGATGACCTTGTTGTTTACGACTGTGTTTACGACGACGGAATTTAACGATTTTCACTTTATCGCCACGACCGTGTGAAACCACTTCAGCCACTACTTTCGCACCAGCTACAACTGGCGCACCGATTTTAACATCTTCACCATTAACGACCATTAACACTGAGTCGAATTCAACGCTTTCGCCAGTTGAAACTTCAAGTTTCTCTAAACGAACAACTTGACCTTCGCTTACTCGGTGTTGTTTACCGCCACTTTGGAAAACTGCGTACATAAATACTCCGCTATACATTGTGCTTTAATGTTTAATTCATTTAGCACATCAAAATTCATATAAATAGGTCGCAAATTCTACGGAAAAACAAACCCGATAGCAAGAATTTATTTTGCAATAAAAATAAAAAAAAGTTAGATTTACGCTGGTTTGATTTCAGAAAGCCAAGAAAATCAGGTAAAATCAACCGCACTTTAGGCAATAATAAACACATTCACGATGATAGATAAACGCAATCTTATGGATATAAATGCAATCCAAATGCTCATCAATGAGGATATGCAGAAAGTTAATGCCAAAATTTTGGCGCAGCTTAATTCTGACGTACCGCTGATTAATCAGCTGGGCTATTACTTAATTCAAAGTGGTGGCAAACGCATTCGCCCGATGCTTGCCGTGTTGGCCGCCAATGCGCTGGGTTATCAAGGGGAAGAGCATATTAATTGTGCCACTTTCATTGAGTTTACCCATACAGCAACCTTGTTGCACGATGACGTGGTGGACGAATCAGAAATGCGCCGCGGCAAACCCACGGCCAATAGTGAATTCGGCAATGCGGCCAGCGTGCTGGTGGGCGATTACATTTATACTCGTTCTTTTCAGCTAATGACGGATACTAACTCGCTGAAAATTTTAAAAATAATGTCTGATGCCACCAATGTGATTGCGGAAGGGGAAGTTCAACAATTAATGAATATGAACGATCCTGATACCACAGAAGAAAGCTATATGCGTGTTATTTATAGCAAAACTGCACGTTTATTTGAGGCCGCAACGCAGTGTTCCGCCATTGTCGCAGGGGGGAGCGAAGCGCAAGAGCTAGCATTGCAACAATACGGACGCTATCTCGGCACCGCATTCCAACTTATTGATGATGTATTGGATTATCAAGCTGACGCGCAAACCTTAGGCAAAAATATTGGTGATGATCTCGCTGAAGGCAAACCGACCTTGCCATTATTACACGCAATGCACAGCGGTGATGAAAGCCAACGCCAGCTTATTCGCAACGCCATTGAACAAGGCGGCCAACGTGAAATTTTAAATGACGTGCTTGCCATAATGGCACAATATGGCTCCATTGAATACACGATCGACCGCGCGCGCCAAGAAGCACAAAAAGCCATTGATGCCATTGCCATTTTGCCTGAAAGTGAGTATAAACAAGCACTGATTTCTTTGGCTTATTTATCAGTGGATAGAACAACCTAATTTTATTTTTAGCTATTATTGATTATGGAACAACAAACCAATCACGAAACAAACAAAAGTGCGGTGGAATTTTCGCAAAAATCGCACCGCACTTCGCGTAAAGCGAAAAAAGATCCGAATGCGCCTTTTGTGCGTGAAAAATTAACCTTGCCAAATGGACACCAAAAATTGCTGCTCCATTCTTGCTGCGCCCCTTGCTCGGGTGAGGTGATGGAAGCCATTTTGGCCTCTGGCATTGAATTTACCATTTACTTCTACAATCCGAATATTCACCCATTAAAAGAATATTTAATCCGTAAAGAAGAAAATATCCGCTTTGCAGAAAAATTTGGTATTCCTTTTATTGACGCAGATTACGATCGGCAAAACTGGTTCGATCGTGCGAAAGGAATGGAAAACGAGCCAGAACGTGGCATTCGCTGCACAATGTGCTTTGATATGCGTTTTGAAAAAGCCGCACAATATGCGCACGAAAATGGTTTCCCCGTGTTTACGAGCTGTTTAGGCATTTCTCGCTGGAAAGATATGAACCAAATTAACGGCTGCGGACACCGCGCGGCGGCAAAATATGATGATGTGGAATATTGGGATTACAACTGGCGTAAAGGCGGTGGCTCACAACGAATGATCGAAATCAGCAAACGCGAACGTTTCTATCAACAAGAATATTGCGGCTGCGTTTATTCCTTGCGCGATACCAACAAATGGCGCGAAGCGAACGGCAGACAAAAAATCGAAATTGGTAAATTGTATTACACCAACGATTAATTGAATACATAAGTAAAAGGGAATGATTTATCATTCCCTTTTGTTCAATATGGTTAATTTTTCGTCGCGTTGTTCAGCGTGCGCTTTTTTCTGCTCTTTCATTTTCGCGCTGATTTCACGGCGTTGGGTGGCGAGTTCAGCGTTGCGGATACGATATTCGTCCACGCGCGTATCATAATCATCACGCATATTTTCGATAATTACGCGAATGTCTTCCACGCTCATATCATCGCGAATATATTGGTTTAAATTGTCTAATAAAAGTACACGTTTTTGGTTGTCACGGATTTTGCGGTTATTGTCATCAATATCACGCAATAATTTGTTTTTTAAACGATACATACGCACATACTCCAAGACATCTTGGAAAGATTGTTTATTCACAGTTTCCATAATTTAACTCTCTAGTGGGATTAACATAAATTCAGTGGGCGAAAACGCCATTGCGTGAGTTAATGTAGTCTTTTTTGCTTTTTTCGTCAAAGTATTCCGCCATTTTTTGTGGGGAAAATCAAAAATTTTTCTGAATTAAATAAAAGCGGTTGATCCGCCTCCCTTGAGGTGATAAAACTAACAAATTCTTTTTACACAACCATCATAATTAGGAACGAAAAATGACACAGGTATTTAATTTTAGCGCTGGGCCTGCAATGATGCCGCGCGAAGTGTTAGAACAAGCGCAAGCAGAATTATTAAACTGGCAAGGTCAGCACACTTCAGTTATGGAAGTGAGCCACCGCGGTAAGCTGTTTATGGAACTGATTACCCAAGCAGAAAAAGATTTCCGCACGCTTTATCATATTCCTGATAATTACAAAATTCTCTTTTTACAAGGTGGTGCGCGCGGACAATTTGCCGCTGTGCCGATGAATTTAATTGGTGAAAAAGGCAAGGCCTTATATTTAACCAGTGGTCATTGGTCGGCGACAGCAGCTAAAGAAGCCCGTTTATTCTGTGAAGTCGATGAGATCAATATTTTATCCGAAGGTGCCGAATTAAAAGTGGATCGCCTTGACTTCAGCGATATTGCCGATCAGTATGATTATGTGCATTATTGCCCAAATGAAACCATCAGTGGGGTGGAAATTTTTGATGTGCCAAAGGTGGGCAATGCGGTATTAGTGGCAGATATGTCTTCTAATATTCTTTCGCGCGAAGTGGATATTAACCAGTTTGGCATTATTTATGCGGGTGCGCAGAAAAATCTTGGCCCAGCAGGCATCACCATTGTGATCGTGCGTGAAGATTTAATCGGCAAAGCACGCAAAGCCACACCATCTATTTGGAATTATGAAGTGCAAGCCAATAGCGATTCGATGATCAACACGCCACCAACCTTTGCGTGGTATTTGTGTTCTTTGGTGTTCAAATATTTGCTGGAACGCGGTGGCGTAAAAAGCGGCGGAAAAACGCAATCAAGAAAAAGCACAGCTGCTTTACGATTATTTAGATCAAAGCGATTTCTATCATAATTTTGTGGCGAAAAACAACCGCTCTTTAATGAACGTTACTTTTACCACGGGCAACGATGAACTGAATATGAAGTTTGTTAGCCAAGCCACTGAAGCAGGCTTGCAAGCCTTAAAAGGCCATAAGGTGATTGGCGGAATGCGTGCGTCTATTTATAACGCAATGCCGATTGAAGGAGTAAAAGCCTTAATTGCGTTTATGGAAAAATTTGCTGCCGAAAATCGCTGATCTTTTTTATAACACGTTTGATTATGAATGTAATCGCAAGCAAATAAACTGAAATATCAACACAAGGAATTACAATGCAATTTATTGATGTTGCAAATGAGGGCGTGAAATCCCTCTCCCCTTATCAAGCGGGAAAACCCATTGAAGAATTAGAACGTGAGTTGGGCATTCAAAATATTGTAAAACTCGCTTCAAATGAAAACCCTTTTGGCTTTCCGCAAAGTGCCATTGAAGCGATCCAAGCACAGTTGCCCCATTTAACCCGTTACCCCGATGCCAACGGTTTTGAGTTAAAAGCCGTAATCGCCGAGAAATTTGGTGTGCAACCAGAGCAAATCACCCTTGGCAATGGCTCAAATGATCTTTTGGAATTGTTTGCTCACACCTTTGCGAGTGAAAAAGATGAAATTATTTATTCGCAATACGCCTTTATTGTGTACCCGCTGGTTACCAAAGCCATTAATGCGGTGGCAAGAGAAATCCCTGCCAAAAATTGGGGACACGATTTAGACGGCTTTTTGCAAGGGATCAATGACAAAACCAAGCTCATTTTCATTGCGAACCCGAATAATCCAACGGGAAATTTCCTTTCCCAACAAGAAATTGAACAATTTTTAGCGCAAGTGCCAGCCCATATCATTGTGGTGCTTGATGAAGCCTATACAGAATTTACTCGTCCCGAAGAACGCATTGATTCCTTTGCCCTTGCGAAAAAATATCCGAATCTAATTATTTCTCGTTCCCTTTCCAAAGCCTATGGATTGGCAGGATTGCGTATTGGTTATGCGGTGTCTAACCCTGAAATTGCGGATTTATTAAACCGTGTGCGTCAGCCGTTTAACTGCAACGTACTGGCACTTTCCGCAGCTGTGGCAGTGCTGAAAGACGATGCTTTCATCGAAAAAGTGGCAGAAAACAACCGCACTGAAATGCAACGCTATGAACAATTTTGCCAGCAACATCAGCTGGAATATATTCCGTCCAAAGGCAATTTCATCACCATTGATTTTAAACGCCCAGCGCAGCCTATTTATGAACAATTATTGCGTGAGGGCGTGATTGTGCGTCCAATCGCAGGTTATGGAATGCCAAATCATCTACGCGTGAGCATTGGTCTGCCTGAAGAAAATGATAAATTTTTCATCGCACTTTTGAATGTATTAAATAAGGGCTAAAGGGAATATGGAAAAATTAACGCTACAACCTATTTCGTTTGTGGAAGGGGAAATTAATCTCCCTGGTTCAAAAAGTTTATCCAACCGCGTCTTGTTATTAGCCGCGCTTGCCAAAGGCACAACACAGGTGCGAAATTTGCTCGACAGCGATGACATTCGCCATATGCTCAACGCTTTACAAGCCTTAGGCGTAAAGTATCAGCTTTCACAAGATAAGCGTGAATGCAAAATTGAAGGCGTGGGCGGGGCATTTCAATGGCAAGGCGGTTTATCCCTTTATCTTGGCAACGCGGGAACGGCGATGCGACCTTTGAGTGCCGCATTATGCTTAAAAGGGGAAGTGCCTGCGGAAATCATTTTAACGGGTGAACCGCGAATGAAAGAGCGTCCAATTAAGCATTTGGTGGACGCATTACGTCAAGTTGGCGCGAATATTAGCTATTTAGAAAATGAAGGCTACCCGCCCATTGCCATTCAAAATAGCGGTTTAAAAGGCGGAAAAGTGCAAATTGACGGCTCAATTTCTTCGCAATTTTTGACCGCACTTTTAATGGCCGCGCCACTTGCAGAAGGGGATATGGAAATTGAAATCATCGGTGATCTGGTTTCCAAACCTTACATTGACATCACCCTTGCAATGATGAAAGATTTCGGCGTCACCGTGCGTAATGATGGCTACCGCACGTTCTTTGTACAAGGCAACCAGAGTTACATTTCGCCCAAACGCTATTTAGTGGAGGGCGATGCCTCTTCCGCCTCTTATTTCCTTGCTGCAGGCGCCATTAAAGGAAAAGTGAAAGTTACCGGCATTGGCAAAAACTCCATTCAAGGGGATCGTTTATTTGCCGATGTACTAGAAAAAATGGGTGCGAAAATCACTTGGGGAGAAGATTTCATTCAAGCAGAAAAAGGCAATCTCAAAGGCATTGATATGGATATGAACCATATTCCCGATGCCGCAATGACCATTGCCACCACCGCGCTTTTTGCCGATGGGGAAACCGTGATCCGCAATATTTATAACTGGCGCGTAAAAGAGACCGACCGCCTTAGCGCAATGGCCACCGAGCTACGCAAAATCGGCGCAGAAGTGGAAGAGGGCGAAGATTACATTCGTATTCAACCGCTGCCGTTAGACCAATTCCAACCAGCGGAAATCGAAACCTATAACGATCACCGAATGGCAATGTGCTTCGCCCTTGTAGCACTTTCCAACACCCCGGTAACCATTCTCGATCCTAAATGCACCGCGAAAACTTTCCCAACGTTTTTTGCGGAGTTTGGGAAGATTGCAAAATGATGTTTTTATATCCTAGATAAAAAAAGCCCCAAGGTGTTTGCCTCGGGGTTTATTTTTCGTATGAAATTAAAAGTGCGGTGGTTTTTTCGCACATTTTTTATTTCAGATTTTCCATTTTTTTATGGCTAGCTTTTGCAAGAATTCCCTTTCTTCATCACTTTGCCGAAATCATTTTGGCTATCTGGCTTGCTTTGGTTATTGGGAGCACCTTTTTGTACAGGGTATTTGCTGTCCATTTGCCACGCATTCCAACCACCGTCATAAATTGCCGTATCTTGCCAACCTGCCAATTGGGTGATAAACCAAGAAACGCCAGCACGCCAGCCCGTGCCACAATAAAACGCCAATTTATCCCCTTTGTGAATGCCTTGCGTTTGCCATAAGGCAAAGATCTCATTTGGGTTGCGCAAGGTGTTATCTGGATCGTAATAATCTGCCAAGTTGGAAGAGTCTGTGCCAGCAAAGCCCCAAATTGCGCCCTGCGGTTCGCCTTTGCCGAGGATATAATCATAGCCGCTGATCTTGCCAGTGTATTCGTCCCACGCTCGGTTACTGATCAGCTTTAAGCCTTGTTTTTGCGCATCGATAACCTGCTGCGGCGTGACAATATCAATTTGTGGATTGGCCGGAATTTTTGTGCCAAATTCGCGTTCAGGCTGCGGAATATTGACCTGCGTTTCCGTTGGTAAACCTGCGTCCACCCAAGTGCCAAGATTACCATTTAGCACGCGAACATCTTCCACGCCAGCCCATTTTAACGCCCAGAAAATGCGGTAGGCGGCGAGCTGGTTGTCGGAATATAAAATCACGGTTTTATCTTTTGTGATGCCATTTTTTAGCAAGTTCTGCTCAATCACGTCAGGGGAGGACAAATTCCATACGGGATCGTTTTCCACCCAATCCGTATTAAAATGGTAAGCGCCCACAATGTGCTGGGTGTAAGATTTAGCATTTTCCAAACTGCCCCAAGACACTTCAAACAGCATTACTTTGTCATTGGTTAAGGTTTCTGGTTTTTCGCCTTTTAATGCCGCATTCACCCATTGTGGCGAAACGCTATATTGGAAATTCGCAAAGGATTCCAGCGGATAATCCGCATTGACATAGCTGATAAAATCGTTAAAACGATGAACTTTGTAGCCTTTTGCGGCGAACTCGGCGGTAACGCAATCTAAATTGTCGGCATTGCTATCATAAAAAACCAGATTCTTTTCTTTGGTAATCCCCTTCCCTTCGACAAAAGATTCAAATTTTTCAGGTTGAATATTGCCAATCCAATCACAGCTAAATTGCACTGCCCCTTTGATGTGTCCGCCCCTTGTGGCGTTTTTATCTTTGAAACCGTTATATAAACTGTCTTGCCTTGTATCCACAATAACAAAATCAGGATTCTCAAGCTGCTTGAGCAATTCTGGGGTATCAATCACTTTCACCGTGCGATCATCACAAGCAGACAACGCCACGCTCACAGCGACCGCCAATAAGATGGGTTTCATTTTCATAAGATTTCCTTTTGACTAAAGTTAAACGCCACATTTTGTGGGCTTGATAACAACAGAAGTTAGCCAACAACCCAGCATAATCATCAAGGTTGCTAGCCAGCCTTGCCAAGAAAAATAGGCGGTGGAAACTAACGCATTGGTTACGGTACAACCGCCTGCTAAAGCGGCGCCAATGCCCATTACGACACCGCCCAAAATACGCTGCAACACGCCTTTCGGCTCAGGGAAACGCCAATGCAATTCGCCTGCTAATTTAGCGCTCAGCAACGCCCCCAGTGGAATGCCTAGCACAAAAAGCGTTCCCCAGTTCCAGTAACGCTGCTGCCCTGTTACCACATATTGCACCACATTAGCAGAAGGCACAGAAATGCCAAAACCAAAATTTCGCCCTGTTTTTGCACTCAACCACCACGCTACAATGCCTAACAATCCGATGGCTACGGCGGTGAGAAAAGGGTGCCAAGTGCGGGCAAAAATTTTAGGCAAAATCAACGCGGCACTAGGCTCTTGCGGAAATTGATAACGCGGGTGTTTAATATAGTAATAAAGCAAAAGTGCAGTAATAAAAATTAGCAAAATCACGCAAATCCAAGGGGAAAGATTGAAAGTGAGATAAATATTATCCAACGAGATAGGATTTTCTAACAGGGCATTAATTTGATATTTTAAAATTCCCGATTGCGTGGCCGCCATTGTAAGGGCAAAACTCAGCAACGCCAAATAACTCCCCACTGCCCCTTCAGCACTACGAAACCACGCACCGCTACCACAGCAATTCGCCAAACTCATTCCGATACCAAACAACAATCCCCCTAACAGCGTGGCGAAAATAGGCAACTGGCTTGTAGGAATAGTGATGAGATTAAACTGCACAAGGGTAAAAAATCCCACAGATTGAATCGATATGGCAATAAAAAGTGCGGTCAAAAGGATATTTTTTTGTGTATAAAGCGTCCGAAAGCCAGACACAAAACAGAATTGCCCACGTTGTAACAAAAAGCCAAACAATAGGCCGATAAGAAAACCTGAATACATCGATTAAACCTTAATACGATTATTTGGGAAGTGCCTGAATTAAAGCATAGCCTACGAAAATTTTCAATTTATTAAATCTGATTTTCTGTGCGAAATCACAAAAAATTCCCCATTTTTAACCGCACTTTCAATGAGGAAGATCAAAAAGAAAAATAGATTTTCCATTGAGATTACACACATAAAATAGTAAAGTAACCCACTGTTTCTTCATTCATTACAACTCAGCATACAAGGCGGAATCTATGGGAAAAAGTGTTGTTATCTTAGGCGCTCAATGGGGCGATGAAGGTAAGGGGAAAATCGTTGATCTATTAACGGATCGCGTAAAATATGTAGTGCGTTATCAAGGCGGACACAATGCAGGGCATACCCTGATTATTAACGGTGAAAAAACCGTGTTACGTCTGATTCCATCGGGTATTTTGCGTGAAAACGTCACCTGTTTAATCGGTAATGGTGTTGTGCTTTCACCAGAAGCCTTAATGCAAGAAATGTGCGAATTAGAAGGGCGTGGCATCAATGTGCGCGATCGCTTGCTAATTTCAGAAGCTTGTCCATTAATTTTGCCTTATCACGTTGCAATGGATCACGCTCGTGAAGCTGCATTGGGCAAAAAAGCCATTGGTACAACCGGCCGTGGTATTGGCCCTGCCTATGAAGATAAAGTGGCGCGCCGTGGATTGCGTGTTGGCGATCTTTTCGATCTTGAAAGTTTCGCTGAAAAACTCAAAAATATTTTAGATTACTACAACTTCCAACTTGAGCATTATTACAAAGTTGAGCCGATTGATTACGAAAAAACCTTAGCGGCAGTGAAAGAAGTCGCACCAATTATTACCAGAATGGTTGCTGATGTTACCGCGATTCTTGATGTTGCACGCAAAAATGGCGATAACATTCTATTTGAAGGCGCACAAGGCACAATGCTTGATATTGACCAAGGCACTTACCCTTATGTAACCAGCTCAAATACTACAGCTGGTGGGGTTTCCACAGGTTCTGGCTTTGGCCCACGCCATATTGATTATGTGCTAGGGATCATCAAAGCCTATTGCACCCGCGTTGGTGGTGGCCCATTTGCAACAGAATTATTTGATGATGTGGGCGCTGAAATTGCACGCAAAGGGAATGAATTTGGTGCAGTAACTGGCCGTCCACGCCGTTGCGGTTGGTTTGATGCCGTGGCAATGCGCCGTGCCATTCAAGTGAACTCCATTTCTGGTTTCTGTATGACTAAACTTGATGTGCTAGATGGTTTTGATGAAATCAAAATCTGTGTCGGCTACAAAATGCCAAATGGCGAAATCGCTGAATTTGCTCCGCTCGCGGCAAAAGATTGGGAAGGCGTTGAGCCTATTTATGAAACCCTCCCTGGCTGGAAAGAAAGCACTTTTGGCGTAACCGATGTGAATAAATTGCCAGAAAACACGCGCAAGTATATTAAACGCATTGAAGAAGTAACGGGTGTACCGGTCGATATTCTTTCAACTGGCCCAGATCGCATTGAAACAATGATTTTACGCGATCCGTTTGCTGAATAAAACTAATAAGCCTCTGTCTATAAACAGAGGCTTATTTTTATATTTTATTTCTTCGGCTCCAACACAAATTCACCGAATGAAGAATTAATATGGAAATTTGGTTTTTCGGTTTTTGGATCAACCCAAGTAATCCAATTTGCTTGTTCTTTGCCTTTTCCTTTAATAATAGAAAATTCCGCACGATAAGCCCCTGCGCGAATTTTATTGCCTTGAATTAAATTATGTTCTTTTAATTCACTGAGCGCAATTTTACCTTCAAGGGTATAACCTTTTTCTGTGCGGACGCCCACGGTTTCTAGGGTTTTTGGATCCCATTCTGCATTAATATTTTTTTCAACATCCACGCAACATTGATAATGTGCGGCCTTTGTAATCCATTTCTAAAGCAACATATTTTGGGATATTTTCCATCTGCTTGCTGTTTATCAATTTCGCCTGGTGCCATAAATAATTCTACACGGTCTTCACGCGCAACCATCCATTCGTGATCGGTGGTGTCATAAATTAAAACATTCGGATCTTCTACATCAAAAGAGAAATAAAAATTTTGATCATCATGAAACGCCTTAAATTCTGTTTTTGGCATTTGCGCTTGTTCCCAAGGATTAACAAAATCCGTTACCCCTTGCACTTTGCCCCACACGGCTTCATCAAGCTTACCATCTAACACTGGCGCTTGTGATTCAAATGCCACGTTATAGCTCTTAGCTGGTGCTTCTGCTGCCGCATTCATTGAAAATAATGCACCGAAAAGTGTTGCAACTAATAATTTCTTCATAAAAATCCTCCTATGAATTAAAGATGAAATGAATCATTATCTATAAGTTTGACGCATTAAACGAATAATAGTGATGGTATTTACCACCATAACCGTGCTTTCTAATAACACGCCACCTAAAGATCCCACTAAAATATTATTTGTTAGCCAACAAGCCGAGCCGATTAACATAAATAAACGCATTGGAATGCCTTTTAATAAAAATAATGAAATTGTTCCAATGGTTGAGGCAATAATTGGGAAAACCTGCCAAACGGAATCTGCAATGACATAGCCAAAAATAATCCCTAATAAAACAAAAAAGAAGGCAATATATTTTGATGAAACATAAATAGATGTTGCCGTTCTTAAGGTGGAAAGTAACGAACTTAATGCCGCTACATTTGCACCTAATAAAATAAAATGGCTCATATAGGTGATATTTTGAATCAACATCACAATTTTGAGCTTTTTATCATTCTTTTGGTAAAAACAATTACTCCTAATATAAAAGCCAAAATACCGAGTAATTGTGGAATGTTTATAATATTGTCTAGCATAAAATGTATTAATTAATATTCTATAAACTTATATCTAGCCAAACAAAATTGAATTTTAAACTAGAATATCCGTTCTGTCTATGAATAAGTTTTGATTTTGTGATCTTGATCTAACATTTTTCAAAACTAATGTTTCAAATAAGAAAAGCGGTCTAAAATAGACCGCTCTTTTTCTATGTATCTTCTCTGCGTCACGCC